>NZ_JCAIUL010000007.1:0-300968 GCF_059445505.1 Paenibacillus sp. Y301
CCTTCGCGGCAAGGGATGTAGGTAATATCCGCAACCCAAGTCGTGTTGGGTTTCTCTGTAGCAAACTTCTGGTTCAATATGTTGGGTGCTATGGGTTCGTCATGATTGGAATCTGTTGTTTTCACTCTGAATCTACGTGAGACGCAGGAACGAAGGCCTAACTCCTTCATATATTTACCTACCGTACGCTCGCATGTTTCAATGCCTTCCAAGGACAACATGAGAGTGATCTTTGGGCTGCCATACCGCTGTAGAGTATCGTTGAAGTGATAAGTGATCCGCTTCATAACTTCTGCCTTACGCAGTGCCTGCTCGCTTGGTTTAGCTTGTCTCCATTTGTAATAACCGCTCCTTGAAACCTTCATCACTTTGCACATCTTCTCCAATCGAAATTCAGAGCGATGATTTTCGATAAACTGGAACCTTAGTTCTTTTCTTTGCTGAAGATGTGCAGAGCCTTTTTTAAAATTGCCATTTCTTCCTGAAGATCCACAAATGCACGATCTTTCTCTTGATATTCACGTTCTTTCTCTTTTAACAACTGTTCTAACTGACGAACTTTCTCCGGACTTGCCAAAGACTCATTCTCAAACTCTCTGTACTTTGCAATCCATTGATGAATGGTTCCTGCAGGAATATTCATTTCCAGTGCTATCTCTGCAACTGTTTTTGTCTGCTCCTGAATGAATTTCACCGTCTGTTTTTTGAATTCCTCATTAAACCGTTGTCGTTGTTCCCTCATAAAAGGACACCTCTTTCTTTGTTAAGTAAATTATCCAGTTTCTCTTAACAGGTGTCCACTTTTTATTCTAGCTACAATGCTCCATCTAATCCAGTCATATGGACATCATAGTCACGAATAATGGGCAAGTTAACGGTAGAATTTCCAGTTAGATAAGGGAATGGTACAGATAAAGGAGTGTTATGATGCGAAAAATCGTGCTCGTACGTCATGGTCAAAGTGAGTGGAATTTGGAGAATAGATTCACAGGTTGGACTGATGTTGAATTATCTGCCAATGGATTAGGTGAAGCGAGAAGAGCTGGAGAGATTTTAAAAGAAAATGGTTACTTGTTTGATGTGGCTTACACTTCGGTTCTCAAACGTGCTATAAGAACTCTATGGATTATCCTTGATCAGATGGATCTAATGTGGATTCCTGTACATAAATCATGGATGCTGAATGAGAGGCACTATGGCGCATTACAAGGTTTGAATAAAGCGGAAACGGCTGCTAAATATGGTGAAGAGCAAGTTCATCTCTGGAGAAGGTCTGTTGACGTAAGACCCCCTGCTCTTGAACGGAATGATCTAAGATACGATGGATCTAATCCCAAATACAAAGATATCATTGATCTGATTCCCTTGACTGAAAATCTGGCGGATACAGAGGAAAGAGTACTAAATTACTGGCATAACGTTATAAAAACTTCAATTCTGGCTAAACAGAATGTAATTATATCTGCACATGGAAATACGATTCGAGCCCTTGTTCAATACTTGGATCATGTTCCTTCTGATGGGATTGCAGATTTAAGTATTCCAACTGGAATCCCCCTGGTCTATGAAATTGATGACGATTTAAAACCATTAAAACACTACTATTTGGGGTTATAATGTATGCTTCTCAAGCACCTTTCTGCCTCCAACCTGAGAAGGCTCTATCCTTATACAAGTTGACATAACTAAGATAGGGGGATACAATAGTTTTATGACTATCAAACTATATTCTATTAAAGATGATGAAAAACGTGCTAAGATCTTCAAAGCATTAGCAGAAGTGAAACGAATCGAAATGATTCGATATATTCACCAACATCGGGAGATCAACACATGTGGATCCATTGGTGAATCAATGGGAATGGACAAATCCAATGTGTCATACCATCTGAAAATTTTGTACGAAGCTGATCTAGTAAGTGTTGTACGAAATGGACAGAATAAGATGGGGCAGCTTAGAGAAGATACATTTACCGAATTTTTACCGGGTTTCTTGGACAGTTTATAATATGTCCGGGAACCCCTCATTTTTGAATAAAGATTTGAAAGTTTTAAAACTATTAAATCATTGTTATGATAGTCCAAACAAAATTTAATTCAACGGAGTAGTGATCATATGAATCAGCAATTAAAAAATAGACAAATTCTCTTAGCTTCACGTCCAGTTGGCATGCCAACGGAGAAAGATTTTGAATTCAAAGAAGTACCTGTGATGGATGCACAAGAGGGACAAGTCGTGGTAAGTACGTTGTACTTATCGGTTGACCCCTACATGCGTGGAAGAATGAGTGATGCTAAATCATATATTGCGCCATTTAACCTTAATGAAGTTATTGGTGGAGGAATTGTAGGAGAAGTAGTAGAGTCGAAGTCGGAGTTGTTCCAAGTGGGGGACAAAGTGATCGGCATGCTAGGTTGGCAGCTATATAATACCGTAGACGCTAAGACTGTACGCAAAATTGATGAGTCTATTGCTCCTGTATCAGCATACTTAAGTGTTCTAGGATTGACAGGTCTTACCGCTTACTTCGGTCTACTAGATATCGGTAATCCTAAAGAAGGAGAAACAGTTGTCGTATCGGGGGCTGCTGGTGCTGTTGGCATGTTGGTTGGACAGATTGCCAAGATCAAAGGAGCTCATGTTGTTGGTATCGCAGGTACCGATGAGAAATGCGATTATTTGAAGAATGAACTTGGTTTTGATGCAGCGCTTAATTATAAATCAGACAATCTAGAACAGAATTTGGAGAAGGCTTGCCCGAACGGGGTTGACGTTTATTTTGATAATGTAGGTGGACCGATATCCGATGCTGTAATGAATTTACTTAATGATCATGCACGTATTCCACTATGTGGTGCTATTTCTTCATACAACAGCACGGACAGGAACTTAGGTCCACGCATTCAATCCAAATTGATTAAGACACGTTCACTAATTCAAGGTTTCGTACTCAGCGACTATGCAGATCGTCAATCGGAAGGACTTGAGGAACTTGGTAAATGGCTGTCCGAAGGTAAACTGAAGTATGAAGAGACTATTGTGGACGGCTTCGATAATGTAGTAGAGGCATTCTTACAATTATTCCAAGGTGCTAATCTGGGTAAAATGCTTGTTAAAGTGAGCGATTCTGAGTCATAAGATAATCCATAAAGGAGAGAATGGGCATGGAGAACTACGAGAATTTAGTTAAACAGCAGCGCACATTCTTCCGAACTGGAAAGACGAAGGATATACAGTTTCGGGTGGATTCGCTAAATACATTACAGAATGCTATTAATCAACATGAAGAAGAGTTGCTTGCTGCATTACGAAAGGATTTGAATAAATCCGAAGCAGAAGGGTACTCCACGGAAATTAAGCTCGTACTTGAAGAAATTAGATTTTCTCTAGAAAATTTGGCGTCTTGGGTACAACCTAAGATTGTAGATACGCCTGCTTTTATTGCGGGTGCTTCTAGCGTCATCTATCCTGAACCGTACGGTGTTGCGCTGATTATTGCACCTTGGAATTATCCGTTCCAGTTGGCGATTGCACCCTTAATTGGAGCAATGGTAGCAGGTAATTGCGCGGTGTTGAAGCCATCTGAATTCACGCCTACTACATCTAAAGTGCTTGCTAAACTCGTCAAAGAGAACTTCCCAGAACATTATATTGCCGTAATTGAAGGGGAAGTCGAGACCAGTACTGCGCTCTTAAAAGAAAAGTTCGACTATATTTTCTTTACAGGTAGTACAGCGGTAGGTAAAGTGGTGATGGAAGCGGCGGCTAAGCATTTGACTCCTCTAACGTTAGAACTTGGTGGCAAAAGCCCGTGTATCGTACACAGTGATGCAGACCTTAAGTCTGCTGCTAAGAGAATCGCTAGAGGGAAGTTCCTAAATGCGGGACAGACCTGTGTGGCACCAGATTATATTTTGATTCAGCGTAAGGTAAAGGATCAGTTTCTGAGCGAATTAAAAGATGCTATTCACGCCTTATATGGTGAAGATATTTCTCAGAACCCAGACTTTCCTAAAGTGGTCAATGAGAAGCAATTCAATCGCTTAAGTTCTTTCTTGAACGATGGAACATTATATTTCGGCGGTAGAAGTGATGCTTCTCGACTGTTTATTGAACCAACCGTGCTTGATCAGATCACATGGGCGGATCCTGTAATGAAGGATGAGATATTTGGGCCCATCCTTCCGATCATTCTGTATGACGAATTAATAGATATTATCGATGAGATTACGCAACGTCCGAAACCACTTGCACTGTATATATTCTCTGAAAGCACCGAAATACAGGACCAGATGCTCAATAGTATTTCATTCGGTGGGGGATGTATTAATGAAACATTGGCACATCTAACATCACCTTATCTACCTTTTGGAGGTGTGGGTGAGAGTGGTATGGGTTCTTACCATGGTCAAGGTAGCTTCGATACATTCTCGCATCACAAAAGTGTCTTAAAACGTAAAGCGGAATAACCACCACAGGTGATCTCCGCTCTAAGTATAAAAAGAAGCCCTATCATCTATATGATGGGGCTTCTTCTGTTATATTTCGTATTCTTACGAGAGTGTGATCTAGTATGAGTTTACTTTTAGCTAAAACTAATATATTATGTTCTAACGTAGATAATGATTATCCACGTTAGAGTGCCATGAGTAATCATCAAACGATTCACAGTATTGCTAATGCTAATAGAGGTGATTCTAATGCATATGAAAACAGGCGTAGAGCAATCGGTGTATGCCATTATTTTACTAAATATGCTACCAGACAGAGCCGTTTTACCCGGGGATGCGATAAGTCAACAATTAGGAACTTCAGCAACCTATTCTCAGAAGTTGTTAAGACGATTAGTGTGTGCCGACTTAATTACGTCTGTTTCTGGAATAAAGGGTGGGTTTAAGTTGAAAAAGAAACCTGAAGATATTCAGGTCTACGATATTTACCTTGCTATAGAAGGTCAACAAACGTTGTATTCATCTAATGGTATTCTTGATGACATGCTTGCCTTGGAGAAGGATGAGAGTTGTTGCTTGTTAACGGAGTTAATGGAAGAAGCCGAAGAATCCTGGAAATCTGTTCTGAAGCGCGAGACCATAGCTTCATTAGCCGTGGAAATGAATACGGAACGTTTTCAAACGAAGATGAAATCTTTACAAGGTTGGATTAGAGAAACAATGGTGTTGTAAAAAAGACAGAGAAGGGAAGTTAGAACGATGAAATTAAGCGTTTTGGATCAAGCTCCCGTTACCTTTGGAAATACAGCAGAGAGTGCTTTGAAAAAGGCTGAGGAACTAGCGATTTATGCAGATCAACTGGGTTACACTCGGATGTGGATGGCAGAACACCATAGCGCAAATTCATTTGCTAGTTCTGCGCCTGAAGTAACAGCAGCTCATTTGGCAGCCAAAACCCACAACATGCGAATCGGTACTGGGGGAGTAATGATGATGCATTATTCCCCATTGAAACTTGCTGAAGTGTTTAAAACACTTAGTGCTTTTTCACCAGGTCGAATTGACTTCGGCGTAGGTCGTGCTCCAGGAGGAGATACCCAAGCGATGTACGCATTAGCTGAAGGACGTCAACTCATGTTGAATAACATGTATACTAAATTTGATACCGCGTTGAAATTGATCAATGATGAAGTACCACAAGATGACTTGTACAATAAAACAAGTGCGATACCATCACACATTGTTTTGCCGGAAGCTTGGCTTCTGGGTTCAAGTGGAAACAGTGCGCTGAAAGCAGCTGAGATGGGCGTTGGGTATTCTTTTGCACAGTTCTTCAACGGAGCTATGTCCAATGAAATTCTAGATACCTATAGAAGTAACTTTAAAGCGTCGGCATTCATGGATAAACCTGAGATTACAGTTACTTACATGGTGACTACAGCCGAGACGAAAGAAGAAGCGGAGTTCGAAGCATTGCCGCAGGATATTTTCCGTCTAATGATGATGAAGGGCCAGTTTAGACAAGTATTAACGCCCGAAGAAGCACAGAATATTCCACTTACCGAAATGGATCGTATGATGATTAAAGAAAATCGCAAAATACATCTAGTAGGTGCTGTTAAAGATATAGCGACGATGCTTCAAGAGGAACAGGAGCAATATGGTTTTGATGAAGCGATGATCTGTAGTATTCCACATTCACAAGAGAAACGTTTGGAAGTTTATCGCTTATTGGCACGGGAATTATTTTAATATACACACTAAAATTTATAAAGAATGAGGGATTACGATGATGATTACAAGCATACAGCGTATAAATGAATTAGCGAGAAAGCAAAAGGCAGAAGGATTGACCTTAGCTGAAAAAGTGGAGCAACAATCATTGCGTGAAGATTATTTGCGTGAAATTCGAGGACAGGTTCTGAATACCTTCTCTGGATTAACAGTTATCGATCCACTTGGAAATGATGTCACACCAGATAAGATTCGTGTAGAGAAAGAAAAGACACTAGATAAGAACGAACCCAGTGAATAACTTCTGAATCATAACCTAGCAATTTAATGAACCAATACCTAAAGGGACGGCAGTTGTGGACTAGAAATAATGTCCAGAACTGCTGTTCCTTTAGGTTAATTCTGCTGTTGATAATGACTATATATGTAGGCAAAGAGGGACCCGAACAGATATCCTGTTCGGGTCCCTTTTTCTCAACAATTTTTTCGTTGTTTTAAGCTTTATCTACTGCAAGCTCTTTATCTAATTCAGGTTCCTTCGGAGTAGTATCGTTTGATGTTCTAAGCGGAAGCTCCTTCAGGAAGAAGACAAGAACAAACGCAACACAAAGCACGATCGTTCCTGTTAAGAACACGGATGACAACGTCTGACCCAATGCGTCACGAATACCGTCAATCATCTGTATGAATACAGGTTGAACATCAGCAGGAAGATTAGCTTGAGTCTGTTCAAGCATTGGTTTGTTCATCAGTGCTTGAGGATTAGCGAAAGTAAGCATTTGCTCTGTCAATTTCGGATCGATCTTACTGAAATCTGGTGCCGAGGAAGATTGCAAAGCAACCTTCAAGTTATGCGTTAGTTTATTCGACATAACCGTACCCATAACCGCGATACCGATCGTACCACCAAGATTACGGAATAACTGAGAAGAGGCTGTCGCTACACCTAACTCTTTGTGGGTAACTGCATTTTGTGTAGCCAATGAGAACACAGGCATACCAAGACCCAATCCAAGACCAAAAACAGCCATACTTAGAACTGCCATCGGTACATTATTCATGAATACCATAATAGTCATACCCACGATCATAATTGGAATTCCAATTAAGGCATAAATCTTATATTTTCCTCTTTTAGCCATCTTCTGTCCAGTAATGGCACTAGCCACAACCATGACGATTGACATCGGCATCGTTACATATCCAGCATAAGTTGCGGAAATACCTAGTACACCCTGTACGAAGAAGGAAAGATAGATCATAGCACCCATCATACCAAAGTTCATAATAAATCCAATAATATTGGAGATCGTGACTACGCTATTTTTAAATAGATGTAGTGGCAAAATAGGGTTGCTCGCTTTCGTTTCAACAAATAGGAAGATCAGAGCTGAAACTACAGTCCCTGCAAACAGACTAAGGATTTCCGGAGATCCCCATGGATATGTTGTGCCTGCCCAAGTGAAAGCAAGAAGCAGTGGCACGATCGTTGTTGTCATAAATAGTGATCCTAGATAATCAATACTTGAGGATTCCCCACGTCTCCCCCCCTTAGGGAACAAGGTGAGAATCATCACGAAGGCTACGACACCAAGCGGAAGGAAGATCCAGAACAACCAATGCCAATCTAGATTGTCGATCAAATATCCTCCAAGAGAGGGTCCAAGAACACTGGAAAAACCGAACACGGCCATCATGAGACCCATCCATTTACCACGTTCACGAGGAGGGAATAAGTCTCCTACGGCAGTAAATGCAGTGGACTGGATAATACCAGCACCAATACCTTGAATACCACGGTAAATAATGAATTGATATACGTCTGTAGAGGTACCTGTTAGAAAGGCACCAATCATAAATAGTAAAATACCTGCTAACAAAAAGGGTTTGCGTCCGAACATATCGGATAGCTTACCAACAAGGACTGTTGCAATTGTTGATGTCAGTAAGTAAATGTTGATAGTCCAAGTATAATAATCCATACCATCTAGAATTGAAATAATACGAGGCATAGCTGTACTTGTAATGGTCTGATTAATCGCTGAGAATAACATAGCAGCCATAATAGCAATCATAATACTAAGTTTTCGTTTACTTGATAAATGTTCCATGTAGTTCTTCTCCACCACTATTCTATGATTATCGTTTGTCTATTTCTTTAATTAACACGCCAAATATTCTTCTCAAATGCTCACGATCTTCTTCGGGTAATAATTTGAAGTAAGACCCTATAACTTCTTGTTGGCTTTCCTTCAACTTACTGATCATTTCTTCTCCTTTCTTAGTTATCGTAATATTAACAACTCTTCGGTCACATTCTGCGCGCTCTTTATTAACGTAACCTTCGGCAAACAAATGATCTGTTATGCCTGTGATGGCAGCAGACGTAAAGTTGAGAGAATCGGCTAACTGGGATACCTTTTGTGGACCATCCTTGGATAACGACAATAGTGTCTTGAAGTGTGTCATGCTTAATTCGTGTCCTTGTCTGTTCCAGTCCTTGGTAATTCCTTTTAAAAAAGTTTTGAACATCGATGAGATTTCATATAAATCTTCATTTTTATCCAAAATTAAACCTCCTATATAAATTAGGCGGGAATCTGTAAGATCCTTAAATTTATAGTTAATTACTTAATAATTAACTACTAAACTAATAAGCCGAGAGTTAATGTATCATTTATTTTTATTTTCGTCAATAAAAAGGTGGAAAAATATTGTATTGTACACTTGCTATTTTATCACTTGAGTAGTAAAGTGATATTAAGGTTAACGATGGGAGGGTAAACGATATGCAAAATAACACGCTGGGTTCGTTGATCTGGTTACGTTTACTGCGGTTTACAAATCAAAGTAATCATATGTCGAATGATTTTTTAAAGCGTTTCGATTTAACGGTGGCTCAATTCGATGTACTTGTGCAAATACGTATATATCAGCCACTTACACAAATGGAATTAGCTGAAAGAGCAACAGTGACACAAGGTGGTATTTCACGTATGCTCGTCCGCCTTGAGAAAGATGGTTATATTGTTCGTAAGCAAGATTGGAAAACCAAAACAATCTGTCTTACAGCGAAAGCTGAAGATATCTTAGAGAAGGCTATGCCAGAACAACTTGCATTTCAGTCGTCGTTTTTTGACGATGTATTAAATGAAGAAGAACGAAAAACACTATATTCATTCATGACACGTATCCATAAACATAGCCAAAATAAAGATATACCTAAGTAATTTTTTTTGCATTATCAGTTGATTAGTCAAGTTATAAAAGAGGAGGAACTACCATGTATACCATTTCTGGACATCACCACATTTCGATGATTACGAAAGAGGCACAAATAAATAATTATTTCTATCAGCATGTATTAGGACTACGCCGTGTGAAAAAAACTGTCAATCAGGATGACCCTAGCATGTATCACTTATTCTACGGAGATTTAACAGGTAGTCCGGGAACAGAGTTATCGTTCTTTGAGATACCGAATGTAGGTAGAACCGTTCGTGGTACAAACGCTATCACACAAATAGGCTTGCTTGTGCCATCTTTTGCAAGTTTGGAATTCTGGAAACACCGTTTTGAATTGTTCAATGTGACTCATGGCGAAATTACAACTTATGCTGGCCGAGATGCTTTGCATTTTGAAGATGCAGAAGGCTTACGGATGATTTTGTTAAATAATGAAGGCAAAGAGATTCCTGAGAACTGGTCAACATGGGAGAATTCCACTATTGAGCAACAGCATCGCATTCTGGGAATGGGTACTACCGAAATAACAGTACGTTACTTAGATCGCTTAGCGCAAACATTAACGAACTTGCTAGGGTATGTCGAAGTATCACGTACAG
Organism: Paenibacillus sp. Y301; assembly: GCF_059445505.1. Classification (NCBI taxonomy): domain Bacteria; kingdom Bacillati; phylum Bacillota; class Bacilli; order Caryophanales; family Paenibacillaceae; genus Paenibacillus; species Paenibacillus sp. Y301. The sequence goes on from NZ_JCAIUL010000007.1 coordinate 10,032, forward strand.
ATCATGAAGGGATTTATCAGTCCGTTGCAGGGCAGTCATTTGGTGAGATCTTCATTAAACAGCTAGATGGACCTAGTGAAAAGCCTGGAAAGGGAAGTATTCATCATTTGGCTATCCGTGGTAAGAACGAAGACGAGTTACGCTATTGGGAAAAGGTCATTAAGGAACGAGGATTCCATTCCTCTGGCGTCGTGGATCGGTTTTACTTCCAAAGCTTATATTTCCGCGAATCCAATGGCATTCTCTTTGAACTTGCAACAGACGGTCCGGGCTTCACAACCGATTCAACAATTGAGTCACTTGGTGTCGAATTAGATTTACCCCCATTCTTAGAAGAACGTCGTGCTGAGATAGAAGCAAATTTAGTCCCAATTGATTAAGTCACGATAAGGGAGAGAATACAAATGGAGAAATATCGCATAGATACAAATAAAGGACTGGAATTCGGTCTATATTCCATTGGAGATCATCTATCTAATCCACATACAGGTTCAATGATAAGTGCTGAACAACGTATTCATGAATTAATAGAGGCAAGTAAGTTAGCAGATGAGGCAGGACTCGATGTGTTCGCTGTTGGCGAAAGTCATCAGACGCATTTTACAACACAAGCACATACGGTCATTCTAGGAGCCATTGCTCAAGCAACGACAAACATCAAAATTGCGAGTTCAGCAACGGTGTTAAGCACATCGGACCCTGTTCGTGTATATGAGGATTTCGCCACAATTGATCTGATCTCACGCGGTAGAGCTGAAATTGTCGCAGGACGTGGTTCTCGAGTTGGAGCCTACAGTTTGCTAGGATATGATGTTAATGATTATGAAGAATTATTTGAGGAAAAATTAGAACTATTAATAAAGTTAAATAACGAGCAGAGGGTAACGTGGGAAGGTCAATTCCGTGCACCGTTGAACAATGCTTCCATTCTCCCACAACCTCAGAATGGCCATATGGCGATTTGGCGTGCAGTAGGTGGACCGCCTGCTAGTGCGATTAAAGCTGGCTCTGCGGGTATACCGATGATGCTGACTACACTAGGAGGGCCTGCTATCCATTTCAAAGCATCTGTTGATGCGTATCGTGAGACTGCAGTAGAATGCGGATATGATCCAGCAACGTTACCCATTGCAACAACAAGCTTATTCTACACAGCAGCCACTTCACAAGATGCTATCCGCGAGTACTATCCTCATATAGATAAGGGCATGCAGGCATTACGAGGTGGTGGGTATCCTAGACAACAATTCGAACAAGCCACAGATTATCGTGATGCGTTAATGATCGGTAGTCCGCAACAGATTATCGAGAAAATGCTCTATCAGCATGAATTATATGGACAACAACGCTTTATCGCACAAATCGATTTCGGTGGGGTGCCATTCGATAAGATTGCAAAGAATATAGAGTTGATTGCTACAGAAATTATGCCTGCGATTAAGAAACATACGGCTAAGAAATAAGCTATGGGATAAAGGTAGCGAATAAGAGTAGGCTTCGATTGGATGCAATCCTAGGCAGAGTTTTTAACCCAAATGGTATCTAGTTCCTGTTTCTCAGGTTCTAGATACCACGTTTGGGTTTTTTACTATATATGGAGACCAACAGCGATTGGAGAAACGGACCGTTCATGGAGCTTACTCTCAGAACACAGTAACCTTATCCTACAAAAAAACAAAAAGGGTGCCCCTAGCCATTTTCATGACTTATGGGACAACCCCTAGAAGTTTATATTCCTATTAACGCAACGTTTTCAATGCACCGCTCCAAGCAATGACTTGATCAAGCATCCCGTTAACATTAGTAAGGTGAAGATCTGCTGGTTTGAATACAGATCCATTCTCGAAATCAGTAAATAGTGACAATGCAGGGTGCACACGAACGTCCGCAACGGACAATTCTCCTAAGATTCCACGAAGATGTTCAGCTGCACGAGCGCCACCGACAGAACCATAACTTACGATACCTGCAGCTTTATCGTTCCAAGCTTCACGTGCGTAGTCAAGGGCATTCTTCAAGGATGCTGAAATACTGTGGTTGTATTCTTGTACGATAAATACGAATCCATCCAAGCTAGCAAGCTTAGTATTCCAAGCTGTCGCTTGTTCTGTCGCATCAGCTTCGCCTAGAAGTGGAAGTTTGAAGTCTGCGATATCTACGATTTCATAATTGGCATCCCCACGTTGATCAGCGACGCTTTTTACCCATTCACCTACTTGTGGGCTTAGACGACCTTGACGAGTACTTCCTAAAATAATTCCGATATTTAATGTAGACATAATTTGTTCCTCCTCATTATTTGTATAAGTTTCTCGAGTGCTTTAGATATGAATTAATATTATTACAGTATATATATTATGTCAAGATACTTTAATTAAGTAAGTTAATTAATCAGATTAAATGAATACAGTCCCGAATCAATCTATTTTTTGATATAATTTGTATGTCATATATTTTGGATTCCATATAAAAAAGGAGCATTTATTTGAACTTAGCAACTCCTGTTACTCAAACACAACTTATGCAAGTCTTACTCAACGTCTCCGTTGTTCGTCCTGTTTTTATCTGGGGAGCGCCTGGGATCGGGAAATCTTCTTTGGTTGAAGCTTTTGCTGATCAGGTTGGGCTACCCTGTGTATCTCTTTTAGGATCTCAGTTGGCACCAGAAGATATTATCGGCGTTCCTCAAATCGTGAATGGGAAAAGTCAATTTTGCCCTCCGAAAATGATTGCCCGCGATGAACCCTATTGTTTGTTCTTAGACGAACTTAACGCTTGCTCTCAAGAAGTTCAAAAAGCGTTCTATAGCCTGATCCATGAACGACGCATCGGGGATTATGAGCTTCCAGAAGGTTCCATTGTCATTGGCGCGGGGAATCGTGCACAGGATAGTGCCATAGTAAAGCCTATGTCCTCTGCACTTATTAACCGAATGTTTCATGTACAGTTGAATGTGTCTTTCCATAATTGGATTACTTGGGCATACGAGATTGCTATTCACCCGATGGTTATTGAATATCTAGAGTTAAGACCTGATCATTTGTGGAGTGCACCTCCCAAAACAGAAGAACCTTTCTCAACTCCACGTTCTTGGCATATGCTTAGTGATGCACTGCATGAATTCGGAGAAGATATAAATGCAGACACTGTAGGTATTTTAGCAAGTGGTTCTCTGACACCTTCTCACGCGACGCAATTTAAAGCATTTTATAAGAATCTAAGTGGCAAATATGAACTGAATCAAATTATAGAAGGAAAAGCATCATTCCCATCTTCACCCGAAGATCGAGATTTGCTATATTTTCTTGCTCAATCTTTTCGTGCTCAGATCATTAAAGAGCTACCTGCAGCTAAAGACAATATTCGTGACAGTCATCGTCAATTCGCACATACCGCGAAAAAGTTGATCAAAGATTTATCCTTAATTAGTTTTGAAATTGCGCAACTGGTAGTGGCAAAGCAGGATCAAAGCGAGAACATTCCAGATTGGCTTATGGTAGAAATTGTCCGTGACTTACCACGTCTAGCTCTAAAGGATAGAGGATAAGTATGGCTAAAGGGAAGAAATCTACTCCGGATAATCCAGCATTACGAAATTTTAATGCGGCATGTTCCTTTATTTCTACACATCCCATATTCGCTCCGCTGTTAGTTCGTGCTTCAATTGTTCACCGGGATCATAGCTGGAATTATGAAGATGGGTGGGCAAACGTAACCAAAGATGGGTACATCTATACGCATCCCACACGACGCGGCGAAGTTAGGGAATGGGTATATGTTCTAGCACACTGTCTTTTACATTTAGGCCTAGGGCATTTCAAGGTTAAAGAAAATGCATTAGCATGGAATGTCGCTTGTGATGTGTACATAGCAAAGTTTTTAAGTGATTTGAAGCTGGGAACTTTACCAACGGGTATGGAGTCCCATATTGATTACGTTGTGAAGGATGAAGAACAGCTTTATGATCAATTTGTATTAAAAGGTATACCAAGTTCATCAAAGTATTCAGGAACGGCTGGCGTGTCCAGAATGGATATGAATTTTCGTGAGACGAACACTTACTATAATTGGGGGAAGCCACCTGATTGGGAATCCTATTTCGCCATTGGCTTATCTAATGCAGTAACAAGCGCAGTTAGTATTGCTGGTGGATATGCCCATTCACTTAGTGATCCAACGCTATCTTTGACGGGACCACAACGCGCCAAACGATGGTTCATGGATCGTTACCCGCTGCTAGGTGCACTTGCAGTAGGGTTTGAGATTATAGAAGAGACGAATATCTGTCATCGATTAGATATATCTATAGCAGCTATTGACGTGATCGATCGAATCATTTATATCAATCCGGCTGCAGGTCTTAACGAGGAAGAATGTATATTTGTTATGGCCCATGAGCTCTTACACGCAGGTCTACAACATCATGAGCGATGTCTCGGACGAGATCATTACCTATGGAATGTGGCGTGTGACTACGTGATTAATTTATGGTTGGTAGAAATGAGAGTGGGCGAATACCCTCGTATTGGACTTCTGTTAGATCCTGAGCTTAAAGGAATATCTGCTGAGACTATATATGACCGTATGGTCGGAGATATACGTACATATAAGAAACTAGCGACTCTTAGAGGAAATGGACTTGGAGATATGTTAGACAAAGGTTCAGCTAGCTTCTGGGATGTACGTGAAGGACAATCTTTAGATGACTTTTGTAAGAATGCTATGCAACAAGGCCTAATGTACCATGAAGAACAAAGTCGTGGCTTATTGCCGTCGGGAATGGTTGAAGAGATTCGAGCGCTTGGTCAACCACCTATTAAATGGGATGTGGAGCTTGCACGTTGGTTCGATCAATATTTCTCTCCATTGGAGAAAACACGGTCTTATTCACGTATAAGCAGACGGCAATCGTCCACACCAGACATTCCAAGACCACAGTGGGTTCATAATGGCTCCGCAGAGGATGGTCGTACATTCGGAGTTATCCTAGATACTTCTGGATCCATGGATAAAAAGTTACTTGCAAAAGCACTTGGAGCGATTGCCAGTTATGCTCAAGCTCGGGATGTCCCTTTTGCACGGATTATCTTTTGTGATGCTGTTGCTTACGATGCTGGTTATATGCCACCTGAGGCGATTGCAGATCGAGTACAAGTGAAAGGCAGGGGCGGAACCGTGTTACAACCTGCAGTTGATTTGCTTCAACATGCCGAGGACTTCCCTAAAAAAGGACCCCTTCTAATTATTACAGATGGTGAATGCGATAAACTGACCATTAAGCGTGATCATGCTTATATTTTGCCAAAGGGTCGTGAATTACCTTTTCCCCCGAGAGGACCTGTATTTAGAATTAATTAATATCCTATACAGTTATTGATGTTAATTAATATATTTCATAAAGAAATTCTCACATGTGGATCGTCGATTTATGAATGACTTTGATAGATTGGTAATAGATCAACAGTACGTACACCAGATCCATTATTAAAATCAGAATATACATTAGCGTTAATAATACGGATTGTGGGAATAGGGAATAGCAGAGGATGGATGCACATAAAGTTCCGATCAATTTACAGTAAGCGATCGATAAGGACTGACCTTGCAGTTCGTTCGTCATGAGCATTTTAATAAATAAAATAGACATCATCAGGTTGATCCCAAAGGCTGAGTAAAGCGCCATGGTGTCATCAAATTCGATTGACATAGCGTACTGTAGCAGAAAAGCGATGATAATTAAGGAGAAGACAGACCCATAGAGTGTTCGTTTGGAATATGGCCTTTTTACATTTTTTGAATAATAGAGATACTGGAGTAGAATGATGCAGTCTAATAGAAACCATATTAAGGTTACGATTTGTTGAAGTGGATGAAATGGGATTATAAACGTTAATAGAAACTCCCAAGCAATATTAGCACAAATAGCGGCTATAGGCATTCCACAGGTCTGATCCTTAAACCCTTTATAAATAATGAGGATATAGGTAAGAATCCAAAATACAGATATCCCAATCATAAGTAGAAATGCTACTTTTTGCGGTAATAAATGTTCCATTATCATGGTAACCACATCCTTTAGAATTAATCAGTCATTCTACGATTGAAACCAGCTTGTCTATATATATGAATGATGTTGAGGAATATTCGGCTCTCCATTGAGTTTTGAGTTAATCCTGCTTATAATATAACGAGAAAATATAGGGAAAAGGTGTCTAATTCATGAGTATATTAAACGTTGAAAATTTAAGTCATGGCTTTGGAGATCGTGCGATCTTCAAGGATGTTTCATTTCGCCTGCTTAAAGGGGAGCACATTGGATTAATCGGCGCGAACGGCGAAGGTAAATCTACTTTTATGAACATTGTTACAGATAAGTTGCAACCAGATGAAGGTAAAGTTGAGTGGTCTAAACGTGTACGCGTAGGTTACCTTGATCAACATGCTGTTCTAACAAAAGGTTTAACTATTCAAGATGTATTACGTAGTGCTTTCCAATACTTGTTCGATCTTGAGCAGGAAATGAACGATATGTATGGCAGAATGGGCGATGTTTCACCAGAAGAGTTGGAGAAGATGCTTGAGGAAGTCGGTACCATTCAAGATACGCTAACGAACCAAGATTTCTACATGATCGATGCGAAGGTACAAGAGACAGCACGTGGTTTAGGAATCACTGACATTGGGCTTGAGCGTGATGTGAATGACCTGAGTGGCGGGCAACGTACGAAAATTCTACTTGCGAAGCTATTGCTAGAGAAACCAGATATTCTTCTCCTCGATGAGCCTACGAACTATCTGGATGAACAGCATATTGAATGGTTGAGACGTTATCTTCAAGAGTATGAGAATGCATTTATTCTAATCTCCCATGATATTCCGTTCCTTAACAGTGTTATCAACCTAATCTATCATATGGAAAATCAAAAGCTAACTCGTTATGTTGGTGATTATGATCAATTCCAACAGGTCTACGAAATGAGAAAACAGCAGCTTGAATCTGCTTATAATCGTCAACAACAAGAGATTTCGGAGTTAAAAGACTTCGTTGCTCGTAATAAAGCCAGTGTAGCAACTCGCAATATGGCCATGTCCAGACAAAAGAAACTCGACAAGATGGACGTCATCGAACTTTCGAAAGACAAGCCGAAACCACAGTTTAACTTCAAGGAAGGTAAAACAGCGGGGAAGGTTATTTTTGAAGCGAAAGGCCTTGTTATTGGATATGATAGTCCGTTGTCGCGTCCATTGGATCTTGTGATGGAACGTGGGCAAAAGATAGCTCTAGTAGGTGCGAATGGGATTGGGAAGACGACTTTGTTACGTAGCATTCTTGGAGAAATCCCTGCTCTGTCTGGTTCTATCGAGCTTGGTTACAACCAAGAGGTTGGTTACTTTGAGCAAGAGATGAAGGAAGGCAACTATAACACATGTATTGAGGAAATATGGGAGACGTTCCCGTCCCTCTCACAATATGAAGTTCGTGCTGCACTTGCGAAATGCGGGTTAACGACGAAACATATTGAGAGTAAGATCGCTGTCTTGAGCGGTGGAGAAAAAGCTAAAGTGCGTCTATGCAAGCTTATTAATCGTGAGTCGAATATCCTCGTGTTAGATGAACCGACGAACCACTTAGATGTGGATGCGAAGGAAGAACTGAAGCGTGCGTTAAAATCTTACAAAGGAAGCATTATACTCATCTCTCATGAACCTGAATTTTATCGCGACATTGCAACAGATATTTGGAATTGCGAGTCCTGGACGACGAAAGTTTTTTAATAGAGGACTTATAACTCTGTCGATTATATAGTGAAGGTAGAAGATCTTGCATTAAATTTATTAAAAGGGGGAAACTTATACAGTAAATATCTTGAATGAGGATGTGTTTATGATGTGGGCTGTATTTATTATCCTGTTGATCCTTTGGATACTAGGTTTTTCTTTTCACATTGCCGGAGGTTTAGTACATATTCTTTTGGTGATTGCTGTAATTATTCTGATATTCAATCTCGTGCGCGGACGAAGAGGTTAACTGAATGATTAAGGTTTCCTCCAGAAATTAGGGATATCCCTTAAGTCAAAAATGGGTAAGATGTTCTGAAATACGCCCCGCGAACAGACCGTTATCGCTTTTACGAAATCGTTCCGTCCTCTGCGCTACAACATCAACGAGCGTGGAATGGCTGTCGTTGAGTTCTTCAACTATCAACCTAACGAAGAAGACAAAATGAAACGTAACACGGGTGCTCGTGCAATTGTTAAGTATGATGCGAGTACGCAAAAGGACTTAATTAGTAAATATACACCTGCAGAAGGTGCCACAATATTGGAAATCGTTAAAATTATCCCATTGGGCTAATTTAGATCTAGGTATTCTGCTGGAAACTGGGAAATCATATACAAGAGAGTTGCCGATGTAAGATATCGGTAGCTCTCTTTTTAATTCTTGTGTTATCACAAGACTATAAATAAGTGAACTTGGAGGGGATATTTTTAATGGATCATACTCATTATTTCTTGGGTAATCGCAGGATAACGTTGTTTTCGACATGATATAAGATTCTAGATGAGTTGTTTTTGATGCTAAACAACCCACAGATGAGCATACACTACTAGTATGTATCCAGATAACAAGGAGAAATCACAACATACCCTGATAAGATATATATTTTCCCGGCTATAAAAGATCAGGATTTTTCCTAATGGAGGTAGAGGAGGTCCAAGTGTTGATTAATACAAAATACATAAAGCTCTTAGGATTGATATTGGGTGTAGCCGTTCTAAATATTCTAGTACTATCTCCAGGGTTGTTAGGGGTAAAGATAGGTGGTAGTGCACTCTCAACAGCCTTTGGAGTAACGATACTGTTCGCAAGTGCGCTTGTGTTATTTTACGGGAGTTATGTCCTGTTATTTAAATTTTCTGTCGTTATCCCTATTAAAGAAATTAAAATCCATGATGACTACGTAGAGGCTTTATTTCACTATAAACGCATAAAAGGGTTAGGTAATGACATTACGCTTGGTTTAGAGCAGTTGGACCGAATGAAAAAGAAGAAGGATACCCTAATAAATGTCCTAAATCAGCGATTTGAACCGACAGAGCTAAGTTACAAGAAGTTCGCTTCCGTCACGATCGAGGTAGAAAAACTATTCTATCTTAATATCAGGAGTATGTTGAACAGACTGACTATTTTTGATGAGGTGGAGTTCGAAAAAGCAATGAATCATAAGTCGTCAATGTTATCTCAGAAGCTTCAACAAGAAAAGATTAACATAGTTAACGATCACATATCCTTTATGAAAAGTTCTCTAAGTAGTAACGAGGAAATTTTGTTGAAATTAGATAAAATGCTGTTAGAGATATCCCGCTTGGATTGTTTTGAGCTAGGAGATATTGAAAACATGCCCTGCATGCAGGAAATAGACTTGTTAATTAAGCAAATTAAATATTATAAACAGTGAGGTGCATCGCATGACAAAGACGAGTAAATTTCTCCTGCTGTCAGGAATCCTTGTGATCTTCGTTTTCGCCATCGTATATTTCGGAGTGAATCTAACCTCGAATTTGGGGAAATCCAAGACACAGGTTACTTCGGAAGATGCAGGAAAACAATTAAGTAAGCTATACTCCGAAATCGCGGTAACGACGGAAGCGCCAGTAAAAGGCCAGATCGATCTTAATCCTGCTGATGTTGGTGAATCATTACCGGATATCTCTAAGTTTCCTATAACTGTAGACAATGTAACAGATCATTATGTTGAAATATTCTCTTCTACTGAGAAGTCAGGTACGGGTGTCGATGGCTGGTTAACTGAGGTTGCTACCGAGTTCAACAAAGCGAATATCTCCGTAAATGGTCAAGTTGCATCTGTTAAGATTCGGAATATCGCTTCGGGTACAGCTACAGATTATATTAAATCAGGTAAATATGTTCCTACGGCCTTTACTCCTTCTAACGAATTATGGGGTGAAATGGTCAAGGCAAGTGGGATTAAGACTGAAGTTGTATCTAAGCGCATTGTAGGGAATGTCCCTGGTATTGTGATTGCAAAAGCCAAATATGATGCACTAATCGATAAATACGGGTCAGTGAATGTCAAAACAATTACCGAAGCGATAGCCAATAACGAATTCTCAATGGGATATACAGATCCATTCGCTAGCTCTACGGGATTGAACTTTCTTGTCACAGCCCTCAATACTTTCGATAATGCTGATATGTTAGGCGAAAAGGCCGTTCAGGGATTTGAAAAGTTTCAAGCCAATGTGCCTTTCATCGCATCAACTACGATACAAATGCGGGATGCAGCGAAGTCTGGGATGCTGGATGGGTTTGTCTTAGAGTACCAAACTTTTGTGAATGCCACAGATCTAAAGGATAGTTATGTTTTCACCCCTTTCGGAGTAAGACATGATAGTCCGTTGTACGCCTTAGGTGATGTTCCTCAAGAGAAGTTAGATATTATCCATAAGTTTGCTGAGTTTGTCGAGCAAGACCAATATCAGAAGCTGGCGAAAGAAAAAGGGTTCAATAATCTCGATGATTACAAATCAGAAGTGGGAGAAGTTGAGGGTAGTCTCCTATCTGCAGCGCAGAAGTTATGGAAGGAAAAGAAGAATGGAAGTAAGCCGATTGCGGCTGTGTTCGTAACCGATGTGTCCGGTAGTATGGCTGGTGAACCCATCAATCGACTGAAAGAATCCCTATTGAAGGGTCAGAAATATCTCGGAAAAGATAACAGTATCGGCCTTGTCTCCTATTCAAGTGGTGTAACCATTCATCTCCCTATTGGAAAGTATGACACCAACCAACAGTCCATGTTTGTGGGTTCAGTGAATAGCCTTCAGGCTAATGGGGGTACAGCTACTTTTGATGGGATCGTTGTGGCTTTGAAAATGCTTCAAGAGGAGTTAGTTCTTAACCCTAATAGTAAGCCAATCATCTTTGTCTTAAGTGATGGTGAGACGAATGAGGGTTACTCGCTCAAGGACATCAAGGGTCTCATTGAGACATACAAAGTTCCTATATATACGATCGGATATAATGCCAATATTAAGGCGCTTCAAAGTATTTCGAGTATTAATGAAGCCGCAAGTATCAATGCAGATACTGATGACGTGGTCTATAAGATTGGAAATTTGTTTAATGTTCAAATGTAACTTATACCAGGGAGGGTTACGATGTCATTTACAATGGAAATACCCAGTCAAGAAGAGATCAAGGTAGCTATCGAAGAAGAGGTTAAACCCGTTCCTGAAGAAGTCGCTAAGCTGAAAGAGATAGCTGATGCGAACGTAGCCACGATCATGACACTCGATTTCGAATCGCTTGAGAAACGAAAAGAAATACTACAATCGATTGATACGTTCGGTATACATTCCATGAAATCATCCTCAGATAAAAATGCGTTGCTACAAGTCTCTGTTGGGAACCTATCCAAAACGGGAGATGAAGGTGGTCAAGTTGCGAAGGGGCTAACTGAACTGCATACGCAATTAAAGGATTTAGACCCGAGTGGGATCGACTTTGCAAAGAGGGGATTCCTTGGCAAGCTGTTCAATCCCTTACGTGCGTACTTTCTAAAATACCAAAAAGCCGATGTTGTGATCGCTGATATTGTCATCTCCTTAGATAAGGGCAAGTCTACCCTGAAGAACGATAACACTACACTAGAGATTGAGCAACAGACACTCCGCGATCTGACCAAAAAACTTCAAAAGGAAATACAGCTTGGACTACTAATGGATGAATCCATAGAGTCGCAGATTGAGGCGGCCAAACTACGTAATGAAGATCCTGATAAAATCCGTTTCATTACCGAAGAAGTGCTGTTTCCACTTCGACAAAGAGTTATGGATTTACAACAGATGTTAGTAGTCAACCAACAAGGAATTATGGCCATCGAGGTCGTCATTCGTAACAACAAAGAACTGATCCGTGGGGTTGATCGAGCAAAGAATGTTACCATCTCGGCGTTAAAGATTTCAGTAACTGTTGCAAGTGCACTCTATAATCAAAAAATAGTCTTGAAAAAGATTGAGCTCCTTAATCAAACCACGAACGAACTGATTGCTGGCACCTCCAAAATGTTGAAAGATCAAGGCGTTGCCATCCAGAAGCAATCACTTGAAGCGAGCATCTCCGTGGATACCATGAAACAAGCGTTTACGGATGTGTTATTTGCCCTGGATTCGATCAGTACTTACAAGCAGGAAGCCCTCCCAAGAATGCGTGACACGATCAATCAGTTCCGTGACTTAGCTAATGTGGGTGAGAAACAGATCCAGCGTCTGGAGAAGGGGCATAAGTTGGGTTTGTAAAATAAGTAGAAATGGCGATGGAGGAGACCGGTGGAAAATCCACCACATTGGTGTAGGAGACTATGGGAAAAGACTACACATCTTAATTTGATTTGTGTTATCACTAGGACTTCATCGAGTCTTAAATCATTTAACGGGAATTCCTCCAGTTGAATGAAGAGGAAAGCCCATTCCATCCTGTCTAACTGGAATTTTTCACCTTAACTCAATCGATTTGGCACAATTGTTCTAGAAATGAACCCTTTAGATGGAGAAATTCCTGTTATTCATTATTCGTATTCACCAAGTACACCTTGAATCGGTTCAAGCTCATCTTCCATTTCTTCAACATCGTTTTATGTACTAATTTCAAGGACAAATTCAGAGAAGCTGCCGAATTTATTCGAGCAGCTTTTTTTCTGCGATGTGGTTATTGAATTTGTAATAGAAATGCTTTGTTATCCTAGTATGAAGCGGCATATTTAGATAAGCTCATAAGTGCGATGTTCGCTTAACAGAACCGCTATAGCCTTAAGCTATAACTAGATATAGTTTAATACAGTTACACTATATCTATGAATACGTGATATCTTTCTTGTAACAATTTGAAATTGTATAGGAGTGTTACATGATGATAAAAAGTAGTGTACTTGGATACCCACGTATTGGTGCAGATCGCGAATGGAAGAAAGCGCTAGAAGCGTTCTGGTCTGGTAAAATCGAAGAATCAGAATTTCACAATCAGCTACAGGAAATCCGGTTGAACCATTTGCGGAAGCAACAGGAGAAGGGTATCGACCTTATAGCTGTAAATGATTTCAGTTATTACGATCATGTGCTTGATACAGCCACAATGTTCGGAATTATTCCGAAACGATTCCCCTATGAAGGTGGCGAAGTACCATTGTCTCTATATTATGGTATTGCTCGTGGAACGAAGGATGCAACAGCAAGTGAAATGACCAAGTGGTTTAACACCAATTATCATTACATAGTGTCTGAATTAGATGGTGCAACACCGGTCATCACTGAAAATAAACCCCTTATTGCCTATCGAGAGGCTAAGGATAAGCTCGGAATTGAAGGGAAGCCAGTTCTCATAGGACCCTTAACTTTTCTGAAACTATCAAAGGGATATGATGTTTCAGAGACAGATGCCTGGTTAGAGCGTTTACTACCGCTTTATGTTCAGATACTTCAAGAGCTTGCGAATGAAGGGGTAGAATGGGTACAAATAGATGAACCGATTCTTGTTACTAAATTAAATGTAGATGATCTGCAACGATTACAGACGATCTATGAGACGATTGCATCGTCGGTACCTAACTTAAACATTATGCTACAAACCTATTTTGAATCGATAGAGAATTACAGTGATATCGTCCAGCTACCCGTCAAAGGAATCGGGCTTGATTTCGTACATGGGTTCTCGGGCAATATTTCTTCAATAAAAGCATTTGGTTTTCCAGCGAAGAAAGTATTAGGTGCAGGGGTCATCGATGGCCGTGGTATCTGGAAGGCGTCACTCCAAGAAAAGCTGGCAATTCTAGAAGAGTTAGGTGAACTCGTAGGGTCCGATCAGCTCATCGTGCAATCATCGTGCAGTTTGCTTCATGTTCCTGTTACGGTGAACAATGAAGCGAGACTTTTACCTGAACTAAAGGATGCTCTCGCATTTGCTGATGAGAAGCTTGATGAGCTTGTCCTACTGGCAAGAGCAGTCTCTTCAAGTGGGGTCATAATTAAAAATGAGTTGGAACAATGCGAGAGTGTTATTCAGGCGCTCAAGCTATCAGCTGAGCGCAATCGTAACGATATTCAGCATGCCGTTGCTATTATTAGTGCGAAGGCTCCTGAACGTAATCTGCCTTTTGCTGAGCGTCATCAGGTTCAACAGAAGAAATGGCAATTGCCAATTTTCCCTACAACAACAATCGGTAGTTTTCCACAATCCGTAGAGGTTCGTAAAGCACGTCAGTTGTGGCGTAAAGGTGAGTGGAACAATGAGCAATATGCTAACTTCATCCGTGAGCAGATCGATATTTGGATCAAGTTGCAGGAAGATATCGGACTGGATGTTCTTGTACATGGTGAATTTGAAAGAACGGATATGGTTGAATTCTTTGGTGAGAAGCTTGCGGGCTTTGCATTCACACAGTACGGATGGGTGCAATCTTACGGTTCTCGCTGCGTGAAACCACCCATTATATTTGGGGATATCGCGTTTGAGGAAACTATGACAGTCGAAGAGACACAGTATGCGCAGTCGAAGACTGAACGTCCTGTTAAAGGGATGCTGACTGGACCGATTACGATTATGAACTGGTCCTTCGTTCGCGAAGACATTACTCGTGAACAAATTGCTTACCAACTGGCTTATGCGCTTAGACAAGAGGTAGAAGCGCTAGAGAATGCTGGCATTGGCATGATTCAGGTTGATGAGCCTGCTGTTCGTGAAGGTCTGCCACTTAAGGAAAAGGATCAAGCAGAGTATCTAGCATGGGCCGTCAAATCCTTCCTAATGACTACATGCACAGTTCAAGATACGACTCAAATTCACACGCATATGTGTTATTGTGAGTTCCATGATATGATTGATTCCATTGAAGCGATGGACGCTGATGTGATTTCGATCGAGACATCTCGTAGTCATGGTGAACTGATTCATAGCTTTGAATTGAACACGTACCAATTGGGTATCGGTTTAGGTGTTTATGATATTCATAGTCCACGTGTGCCGAGAGTAGAGGAAATGACGAGTATGATCGAACGTGCCCTTCGTGTGCTAGATCCGGAGCTTTTTTGGATCAACCCGGACTGCGGACTTAAAACGCGGGGAGTCGAAGAAACCATCGATTCTTTGCGCAACATGGTTGAAGCGACGCAGATAGCACGTGCAAAGTACGCCCTGAAGGTCTAGTCATTTGTCCAAATGATAAGGTAACGAGAAACGATACTGAAATAACAAACATGGTAGAGCAGGCGCTAGGGCGTCTGCTCATTTTTGTGTGCCTAGCGGAACCGATAGTGCCAGTAATATAACCATAATTTTCCTTTCGTTTTTAAAACATATTCGCTAATATTAGACAAATAAAAGAAGGGTGAGAATAAAACAAGCCTGATGTCGAAAATTTAAAAGAAAATCACAAGGTTAGGGGAAACATTGATGAAAAGGTTGTTACTTGTAGTCTTAGCGTTTGGTATGCTTATGAGCTTTACTGTCACACAAGGAAACATTGCATCTGCTGTACAGGCTAAACAAGTATTACGAATTGGTTTAACGGAAATTCCACAAGACCTTGTTCCTGCTTCATCTACTGAGAAAAGCACGGATACGATCAATAGAGGCTTGTTTGAAGGGCTGGTTAGATTGAATGAATTAGGACAAGCGGTCCCAGGTATCGCCAAGTCGTGGAAAGTATCCAGTGACGGCAAAACGTACACATTTACACTTCGTTCTAGTGCAAAATGGAGTAATCAGCAGCAGGTAAAGGCGTCGGATTTTGAATACGCATGGAAACGAGCGCTAGCACCTGAAGCTGATAACTCTTACGCTTTTAAAATGTTCATGATTGCTAACGCAGAGGATTACAATAAGGGGACGATAAGAGACGCCTCGAAAATGGGGGTGAAGGCATTAAATAACTACACCCTCCAGGTGACATTAACCGAAAAAACCCCATATTTCACTCAGCTCCTTGCTGAAAGTATATATCTACCGGTGAATGAGGAAATGGTGAGATCAAACAAAAAATGGGCTTCTGATAAGAAGAGTATGGTGACTAATGGTCCCTTCAAGCTTAAACAATGGAATGATAATGGCATTACCTTAGTCAAAAATCCGAATTATTATGCTGCGCAAGAAATTAAATTTTCAGAGGTTCAATTTCTTCGACCTAAAGGAAAAACATTAACAACAACTGCTGCCTATATCAATGGGGAAGTAGATTGGGTCGGAGGAGGAGGGGAAGATATGATGGATTATAAAGCATTAGATAAAACATTTTATCGTGATTATTCTGAAGCCCCCATTGCCTCTATCTATTACTACCAATTGAACCTAAATAAAGCCCCTTTCGATAATCTTAAGATCCGTAAGGCGCTAGCTATGGCAGTTGACCGCGAAGCCATCCGTTATGGCAATCCAGCATATGGGTTTGTTCCCCATAATGTCCGTGGATCTAAGCAGACTTTTCGTACAGAAATAACTGATTCGGCTTATTTCAAAGAGGATGTAGAGGTAGCTAAGAAACTGTTGGAAGAAGGTTTGAAGGAAGAGGGCTTAACTACGCTTCCAAGCTTTTCGATCATTGTGAATGATGGGGATGCACATGAAACCACTGCACGATTAGTCATTCGCAGCTGGAATAAAAACTTAGGAATCAAAGCGAGTGTTGAGATCCAAGATTGGGACGAGCTCTTAGATAACCGTTACAATCAGAATTATACAATGGCAAGAGGTGGTTGGTCGGCAGATTATAACGATCCTGCGTCATTTTTGGAATATTTTTCATCTTGGAGTGTAGATAATGACACGGGCTGGAGCGATAAGGTATATGACAGTTATATCAAACAAGCACGTGGAACAACTGAACCACAGACTAGGAATCAACTTTATGCAAAAGCTGAAAAAAAACTCATTGATCAAATGGTCATTATTCCACTCTATTATTATGTCACTGACCTTTTACATAAACCAAATGTCAAAAATGTCTATGTGGATTATGATAGTTCGATAGCTTTTACAAGAGGATATATAGAATAATTAAAGTTACTGGGAGCAGTAAGAGAAACAAACATTAATGTAAAAAAAGGACGGTATCTGTGGTCATTAGACTATGGACATCGTCTTTTTGAGTTTTCAATATGTAAGATCATACTATCACTACATTGTAAAATTTGTAATTAATGCAGGGTTTAACCACATGAAAGTAGAATATTGTTAGTATCTGTAAATCCAGTCTGAGTAAAAGAGGCTTGGATGAGAAAAGTACAACTGAGGTGAATGATGAAGAAATTTAGCTTTGTAATCCTGTTGAGTCTGTTCTGTATAATTTGTTTTTCGAGTGAAGGAAATGCTGCAGCCATACAGTCGAAGATCATTCTTGATGGCAATGAAATAAGCATGCCTGCTAATGTACAGATTCAAGTCGTGAATGAGAATGTTATGATCCCGATTCGTGTCGTTGTTGAGAATCTGAAGTTCAAAGTAGATTGGGATCCAAAGTCACAAGGCGTCAAGATTCAACAAGATAACAAGATCATATCGTTAACGGTCAATCGCCAAGAAGCGACGGTTGATAGCAAACCGGTCATATTAAATGCTTCACCTCAAGTTCAGAATGAAACGGTGGTAGTTCCCATTCGTTTTGTAAGTGAACAAATGGGACTTGGGGTGAGTTGGGATAACATGGATAAAACAGTTTACCTGACAAGTGGTAATAGGGAGTCTATTCAAGATGGACAACCCGTTAGTGGAAGACCAACAACAGAAAATGCAACTGAATCAGTGGAAGTTCCCGTTGTCGACGGTGGCGAAGGGATTGCGTCTTCTCCAAAGCATGTTAGTGGTATAAATTTTGTGAATAATCAACTCATTGTATCTATGGATGGCGAAGTGACACCACGGATATCTACAATGAAGAATCCTGATCGTATTGTGGTGGATCTACCGAACACGGCATTCGCTGATTCTTTTGGTTCAATGAACACACTAGATTCAGGATGGAGAGGTACATTAGAAGGTATCGATTATCCTAATGTAGCGGAAGTAAGATAATCATTGTTTACACATGATCCTTATCAGGTCCGAGTTGTCATTGCTCTGAATAACCCAAACGCATTCCAACTCATTCACGAAGTGAGTTCTAATATGTTTATTATCGATTTAAACGTTGCCGAAGAGAGTGGTGTTACTGTTCCATCGATTGACGATACTGGACGTAAAGTGGTCGTTATCGATCCAGGTCATGGTGGAAGCGATCCAGGGACATTGAGTATCACGAATAAACATGAGAAGGATTTTAACTTATCGTTATCACTGAAAGTTCAAGCACTTTTACTTAAAGAGCCCAATATTGAGGTAGTTATGACCCGTGAGAGTGACATATATCCTACCCGTACTGAACGAGTACAGTTGGCTAATCAATTAAATGCTGATGTATTTGTCTCTATTCAATAGCAACAGTGTTCAATCTTCTCCACAATCGAATGGTACAGAAACTTATTATTACCAACGAAGTAGCAGCAAAGATCTAGCAAATATCATTCACAAACATTTAGTTAATGCTATAGGTTTGAGAGACCGTGGAGTTAAAAATGAAAGTCTACAAGTAATTAGAGAGACTACAATGCCTGCTGTACTGTTAGAAGTAGGATTCTTAAGTAATCGTTCGGATGAAAAAGCAATGTTATCAGATGATGTGCAGAATAAAGCGGCTCAAGCTATTGTTAATGGGATTAAAGAATATGTAGGTGTTGAGTAAAGAGATAGGTGAGGCGATAGGATGTTTAAGAAAGTTATATTGTTTGTGTCTTTATTAGCGATGGCACCGATTTCTACGGCAAGTACTTTCGCTGCTGATGTACCACTACAGGTGATTGTTAATGAGAAGGGTTATTCTACGTCCCAATTTATCATCAAGGACAATCACGTTTACGCTAGTATCGAGACTATCTCCAGTATGATGGGTGCTTTGAATGGTTGGGTGTTTAAGGATTCTAAATCCGTAAGCTTTATTACACATTTCTCTAACGAAGGTAAGTCGGATGAATTGTATACTTGGTATAAAAACTCAAACAAAGTGGAAATAGGCTCGAAGCTAGCTGAAGAAGAGAAAACTCAGAATCTCACAATGCGTACTTCTACTATCATTTCAAAAGAGGACGAGATTCTTCTTCCACTTCGTGAATCTATTAGAGCATTAGGTAAAACTATACACTGGGATAGTAGGACAAATAAGATCACAATTACAGGAAAAATAACTTATTAACTTAATGATACAATTGGCGGCTCTTATAAGATGCACAGTGATTCACACTTTGTAATCTTCACCGTTTTGTCCTACCTCCCTGTGTGCCAGCTTGGTTATATTAGGTATTTAAGGAAGATAGACATTAATAGATGAACAAGTTAAATGAGATAAGGAGATGAGTACAAGTTGAAAAGGAATATCTTTGTGGCAACTGGATTCATAGTTGTCGTTATATTGGGTGTGTATCTTTTTGCGGGAAATACCGACAAAAATGTGCCTAACGAAGTTGACTCCTTAAGCATTAAGCAATTAGTGAATGAATACAGTACTGGCATCTTAGAAGCAAATTCTGCTTCAATCACATCTAAGGAACTTATCGTGACCGATCGCAACAAGAAATCGTTAACTTATGCCTTACCCGAAGACGAGTTTTTTGTTTCCATCGCACCATACGTCAATAATACACACCCATGCGCAACCCACAGCTTGAGTGGCTGCCAAGGGGAAATGGTAGAAGAGGAATTTAGTCTTTTCATCGACGATTCGGAGGGCAATGTAGTATTGAACCAAACCGTGAAATCCCAATCCAATGGATTTATAGATCTGTGGCTACCTCGTGATAAAAAATATCGCATAACCGTCGAACACGATGGGAAAACGGCGAATTCCGAGATTTCTACCTTCGAGAACGATGACACGTGTATTACAACCCTGCAATTAATGGAGAATGAAGACGCCTAGTTATGCTTTGATTAAAGCTGTTGCCACATAGGGTATTTCTGTTTATAGTAAAATCAGATTTGATTTTTCCTATGCACAAAATATAGTAATCTTTCAACTCTTGTTCTCAGAGAAATTGAATACTATAATTAGACGCAACCATGTATGAATGAACTAAAGTACATAGCTTTGAAATAAAGTATCGACAATCGATTAGAAATAACTAACAGGAGTGAGCAAATTGAGTACACAGCTACAGGGAAAACCATTAGAAGGTTTTGCTGAATTTAGTAGAAAAGTAGCCGCAGAAGGTGCGGTGTTATTAAAGAACGAAGGAAATGTTCTTCCATTTCAACATTCCGAAAACGTTTCAATTTTTGGTAGAACTCAAGTTAATTACTATCGTAGCGGTACAGGTTCAGGCGGTAGTGTCCATGTTTCTCATACAACAAATCTGTTAGATAGTCTTCGAAGTAAAGAGAATCTGACAGTTAATGAAGAACTAGCGGCTGCCTATGAAAAGTGGATTGAGAGCAATCCATTTGATAATGGTGGGGGAGGTTGGGCGGCAGAGCCTTGGCACCAGAAGGAAATGCCTTTAACCGATCAGTTAGTAGCAGAAGCTAGAGCTCATTCGACCAAGGCAATCATTGTCATCGGACGCACAGCGGGAGAAGACCAGGATAATGCTGATGAACAAGGAAGCTACCAATTAACAGTAGAAGAAGAAGCGATGATCCAACAGGTAACTGCACATTTTGAACAAACCGTCGTTGTACTCAATGTATCGAATATTATTGATATGAGCTGGATGAACGATGAGCGTTATGTACACCCGATTGCATGCGTGATTTACTCATGGCAAGGTGGGATGGAAGGTGGAAATGCGATTGCTGATGTACTAGCTGGAGAAGTAACACCAAGCGGTAAATTAACGGATACCATCGCCTATTCCATCGAGGATTACCCATCTACTCGCAACTATGGAGATGAATTCAAGAACATATATCAAGAAGACATCTATGTTGGATATCGTTATTTTGAGACGTTTTGTCCGGAAAAGGTGCAGTTTGAATTCGGTTATGGATTATCTTATACCCAATTTAAAATAGAGTCTGAAGAAGCAAAACTTACTTCTAACGAAGGACAACAATACGTTGAAATTAACGTAACCGTAACCAATACGGGCTCAACCTTTGCGGGAAAAGAGATTGTACAGGTCTATTATGAAGCACCACAAGGAAAGTTAGGACAACCTGCCAAAGCGCTTGCGGCATTCGGGAAGACCCAAGTCCTTCAACCTGGTGAATCAGAGCGTCTTACGATCAGCTTCCCTATTCATTCTATGGCTTCTTATGATGATGCTGGCGTGACAGGTTATTCTTCCGCATACGTGCTTGAAGCGGGTACTTATCGCTTTTATGTTGGAACAAGTGTCAAAAATGTAGAAGGAATTAGCATGGAAGGTCAACAAGGTTACATTGTGGAGACTCCTCAACTGGTAGAACAGCTACAAGAAGCAATGGCGCCGACGGAAGGCTTCACGAGAATGAAACCCGGCAACATTAAGGAAGATGGTTCGTATGAACTAACTTTTGTTGAGGGTCCGGAGCGTAAAATTTCGATGGCAGAACGGATCGAGAAGAACCTTCCTACGACGATTAAACAAACCGGTAATCAAGGATATAAATTAAGAGATGTCTATGACGGAAACGTTGGCATGGAAGCTTTTATTGCTCAGCTCAGTGATGAGGATCTAGCTACAATCGTCAGAGGAGAAGGCATGAGTAGTCCTATGGTAACGCCGGGTACGGCTTCAGCATTCGGAGGGGTAAGCGATAGTCTGTACAATTACGGTATCCCTGTAGCGTGTACCGCAGATGGTCCGTCTGGAATACGTATGGATAGTGGGCAGAAAGCGACTCAAGTCTCCATCGGAACCTTGCTTGCAGCAACTTGGAATACGGAACTGGTCGAAGAGCTATATGTCATGGAAGGCCAAGAATTAGTAAGTTATAACGTAGATGCTCTACTGGGACCGGGCTTAAATATCCGACGCAGTCCGCTAAATGGCCGTAACTTTGAGTACTTTTCAGAGGACCCACTGATTTCTGGGATCTTTGCTGCTGCATGTACTCGCGGTATTATGAAGGGTGGATCGAACGCTACACTGAAGCATTTCGCTTGCAATAACCAGGAGAAGTATCGTAGTAAGGTAGATGCAGTCGTATCTGAACGCGCCATTCGTGAGATCTATCTAAAAGGCTTTGAAATCGCGGTGAAAGAAGGCGGCGCGAATTCAATTATGACTTCCTATAATCCGATTAATGGACATTGGGCAGCTTCCAACTATGATATGAATACTACAATTCTACGCGGTGAGTGGGGCTTTAAAGGTATCGTGATGACGGACTGGTGGGCTGTTATGAATGATGTTGCCAATGGCGGAGCAGCAGATCGTAAGAATACAAACTGGATGGTTCGTGCTCAGAACGATCTCTATATGGTTGTTACTAACTATGGAGCAGAAATCAATGCTTATGAAGATAACACCTTAGATTCTCTTGAAAATGGCACGCTTACCCGTGGAGAACTACAGCGCTCTGCTATGAATATTTGTGAATTCATCATGTATGCACCGGTATTCTCTAGAAAACAAGAAATTGTTGAAACAGTAGAACCTTTCAAAGCCAATGCTTCTCTTGTAACGGATCAAGTTCAATCCCTATCCGATAACGAGCAAGTTAAACCTGTCGTAATGGGATCAAGCTACATGAAGGTGGATCGAGCAGGACAATACCGAATCATCGTTAACATCATGTCTCCGGAACCTGAGCTGGCTCAAAGTGCATGTAATGTGTTACTGAATGATCAATTGATGACGACGATTCAAACCAATGGGACAGAAGGCAAATGGATCAGACAGAAACTTGTGAAAATTGAACTGGAAGCTGGTCTTTATGAGTTGAAATTAGAATTCATCAAACCGGGAGTACAGATCGACTGGATTGAATTTAAACTAATAGATTAATATTCAAACCCATAAATGGGTACGGTTAACTATAGAAGAGCAAGTAAAATAGTAGCACAGACCAAGGCCATGGTTTGTGTTACTATTTTTTTGTAAAAAATCAATCGTTTTTCCTATCAACTACGTCTTATTTACAAGAACTTCATTTATAGGTTCCATCCCAACACCAACACTAATAAATAGAGAGAGGGGGGGTATTGGTGGGACATACAATGAGTCAAATCACATCAGAAGATTATGCACTGATGGATGAAGAAGCTTTTTTTAAACGCTTGTACGTAGAACATCGCAAAATGTATGCTATTGCTTTCAGTTATCTGAGGACAGAAGGGGATGCGCTCGAAATAGTGCAAGAAGCGTCATGTCGAGCATGGATGAAGCGTAAAAAACTTAAAGATGAGCAGGCCTTTACGTCTTGGGTAATTCGCATTACCATCAACTGTTGCATGGATGAATTAAGGCGCAAAAAACGTGTGTTTCCAGCAGAGACTCTAGTCGAGGGTGTAACAAAGGAGATGAATAGCAGCGAACGGATCGACCTGGAACGGGCAATGGACCGAATGAAGCCCAAATATCGGCATGTTGTGATCCTAAAATACTATCAGGATATGACAACTGTTGAAATCGCAAAAGTGCTAGAAAAACCAGAGGGGACGATTAAAACCTGGCTACGAGAAGGACTCAAGCAGCTTCGGAAATATCTGTAGAGATACGGGAGGCGAATGAAAATGATCGATAAAGAAGAACGTATCCTTCGTCAGAATGCTGATGAAGTAAACAAGCATGTTGATAATTTACAGGAAATGAAAATTTATAATGCGATGCGAGGTGGAATTATGCGTGGAAAAAAACGCGAGAGGAAACATATCTATTCCTTAGGTATAGGTGCAGTTGTAACCGTAGCAGCAGCGGTGCTGATTACGTTCTCATTTTTTCATAAAGTGCCAGTCTCAGAAGTTGCTCAGGATGTGGTGCGAAGTTCAGAAACTAAGAATTGGAGTGATTCTAAATTATTCAGATTTTTATTCGTGGATGATCAATCATTCGAAAGCATATTGGACCGCAACCTCATTAAGCCTGTTTATCAAAGCGTAGAAAAAGGTTCATTTAAAGTAGGAGTAATGGGTGCCGTCACGGACGGCAGAAAAGTATTTATCCTTTATAGTGTTCAAAATAAGCTGGATAAAACAGCTAGTGTTACAAATGCCTCACTTGATTTTGGCGGTATTAAAGCACCATCTATAGGAACGAATTTGACGAATAGTGTCAACCAAATATCCCCTGGTGCAACCAACTATTTTGTATATTCAGCGAAATTACTGCCTTCGGTATCCTACCCAAAAGATGTGAAGTTTAACGTAGCATTGGCGGAGCAATCAGATTATAATAGCAAGAACCATACCGATCTTGATGCATCCTTCGAGCTCGACACAGGCATGTTCAAAGACCAACAACATAAGTTATCTGCAGAGCGTACCTTGACAGTGGATGGACAAGAAATTAAGGTGACGCAAGTCCTGTATACCCCGCTGGGAACCTATGTGGATTTGGAATATGTAAAGGATAACGAAAAACAAATTTTTCAATTAATCAATCCTGTTCTGATCGCTACAAAAAGGGGGAAGACCGAGAAATTATATTACCCCCACCTAACCACATCGTATAATTCTGAAATATATTCGGATGATTCTAAAGCCACACTAGTATACAAGTACATGGAGTATAACCAGCCAGACTCCATCTCAATGAAAACATTCGGTATCTCGGCTGTCGATAAGAATCAGATGAAAATTGTTGTCGATCTGAATAAGAAGCAGATTATTAGTGCTCCTGGAAATGATCTTGAGCTTGTCGAACCTTCGCCTGAGAATAATGCAGAAGAGGGTGAACTTCTATTGAGACAAAGGATTGAGATACAGAATCAAGATTCTCAATTGTTAAATCCGTATCCATTGTTCGCCGATACTTTCACCGATGCGCAAGGACAAGTGCATGAAAATAATAGAGTCAATAAAAGCATTTCGGGGGGCAACTTCGGTGGCTTTACAAGGTCAAAGTACGGTAACATTGTAAACGAGATTAGTTATCGATTTGGGGAGAATGCTAAGGATTATCCTCAGCCACTGACAATACCGGTTAAGCGGTATGCGAACCCGATTATGGACACACAGGCGGTAGAGTTATATACGAAGAATTAGATTTTCATTATTGGAAAGAAAAACGATGGAGTTAGCTGTTAGCAGCTGATCCATCGTTTTTTTCGTTTTAAAATATTCAAAATGTAGATGACTTTAGTTTCTTCCAGCAGCCATTAGCTCTCGAATAGTCACCAACCGATAGCCTTTCGCTGTCAACTCATTGGCTAGTGTTCGAACAGCTTGTACAGTCTGCGAGCGATCTCCATACCCATCATGGAAGATCAAGATACTACCACTTACTAGATAATCCCTTGACTTGTCTATAATATGCTCCACGCCAGGATTATCCCAATCCCGAGCTTCAAGATTAAGAGCACCGATTGTGTCATACCCTGCTTCGCAAGCAAGCCTTAATATATCCTCGTTCTCATCAAAATAAGGTGGTCGAAAGCTACTAACTTTCTGCAACGTTATACTGCGAATGATCTCATCCGTCTTGTGTATTTCTTCAGAAGCTTCATGGATAGGCAAGCCGGGTAATGATGGATGAGAGTATGTATGGTTCCCAATCTCATGTCCTCGATTATGGACTGCTTCGGCAATCGAGCGATTTCGCTCAATTTCTTCTCCAATCATGAAGAATGTTGCTTTTCCAGATACCTCTTGCAATATATCTAACAGTTCGATCGTATACGTGGGATGAGGCCCATCATCAAATGTAAAAGCAATGAGTTTCTCGGTTGTCTCCACCTTGTGAATGATTGTAGCTACATGCATCAACGAATCTCTCCTTATGCTTGGTATGGTCAAGATAATAGTATCATTAATACCCTGAATTGTATGCTCCATTTGAGGAGAAATCATCCTATTTTGGTTACGTTTGAATTATTCCGTTAATGGCAATCTTATAGAGATCACGAATCATCATTTTACCAAATAACACTAATAATAACTATTGGAAAGGACCATAACATTGTCTAACAAGTATTTTCTAGATCAGTATTTAAAAAAATATATTAGGATGTCAGAAAGAGAGTTGACCTATCAGGTTAAATCTAATCTATGGGTGACGCCTGTTCTTTACGTATTCTATTCATTTCTAATATTAAGCGCCGCTTTTTGGGGTGATTTAAACTACATGCTAGGAGATAGATTCAGATCGTATTTTGCCGTAGATTATGAATTAACTCTTTCTCTAGTAAGCACCCTTACTGCAGCAATCTTGTCACTTACCATATTCACATTTAACTTAGTATTGGTTGTTTTTACAACCTTCTCTGGTCAGTTTTCTCCTCGAATGCTTAAGAACTTTATTGCAAGCAAAGCAACACAACGTGTGTTAGGTATTTTTACGGGGAGTTTTATCTACGTTCTCGTATCTTTCCTTTTCCTTAATAAAAGAATCACGGAATACTATTTTGCAGTTCCTATTATTGCAACCTTATTAGCCATTTTGTCGATGGGTGCTTTTATATTCTTTATTAATCATGCCGTAGCTTGGTTACAAGTAAATCAAATGACAGATGACATGAAAAAGGAAGCCTTGAGCATTGTGAAAAGCACCATGGAAAATGAACTGGATCATTACAAAGTGAAAGATTTCATTGATACAGATGCACATATGAGAGAAGGAAAGGGGCAGCAAATTAAAGCAGGTACATCAGGCTATATTCAAATTGTCGACTTTATCGCGATGATCTACGAAGCCCAAAAGGATGACATTGTTCTCAAATTTGAATATACCGTAGGGAACTACGTATATGAAAGTACACCCATTCTAACCTATTGGATGAAAGATGAGTCAACCATCGATGAAGACAAGTATCTTGCATTCTTCAATATTAGAAAGAAACAAACAGAAGTCCAAGATATTGAATTCAGCATGAATAAGCTTGTTGAGGTTGCCATAAGATCGCTTGGGAATAATGATCCTAAAACAGTATCAACTGCACTCTATCAGGTAGGGGAAGTACTTGTCTCGATTGCACAAATAACGGACTTCTCACATTATTTAGTAGATGATGAGAAGAATCTTCGTATTATTTTGCTAAAAAAAGACTTTGACCACTATTTATACAATGGATTGGGGCATATTAGGCACTATGCAAATGGAAATGTCATCGTTTTAACGGATATTTTAAATGTACTTGATCTAATGGCTAAATCCCTTGATCCAAGCTTTTATCAAAAGGTATGGGAGTTTGCAGTACACATAGCACATGGGTTTGAGAATCTCTTTCTTTTTGATCAAGATAAGCAACAATTTTATCATGTGCTATATAGCTTAGCCATTACCACTGATAATTTAACAGATTATGATCATCTTTTGGAGAAATATAGTAATAAGAAAATACTATAATAGTTGTATCCTCTGATGACAATAAGAAAGCATCCTAACCAGATTGTAATGGTTAGGATGCCTTTTTGTTATTATGACATGTAAAATTCCACGGATGACGTTAGTTCAAGAGTTCAATAAACTTGCTTGCTGCAATAGACAGTGGCAAATTATGCATAAACATGAATCCCACTTGAGATGGTGGCATTTTAATATCTAATTGAATTTCAAAGAGCGAACCATCTTCCAATTCTTTAGAGATGAATTCTTTCGTTACGTAAGAGATCCCAAGTCCTTTTCGCGCAAGTTCAATAAGAAGATCCACGCTTCCTACCTCAATCTCAGGTTTGATCTGAAACCCATAACTTTCAAATAATTCCGTGATGGCCATCCGTACCCTACTATTACGTGAAAAAAGGATGATGGGATACTGAAGTAGCTCCTCTAATGAGAGTACTTGATTCTTCAGTTCTGCAAACCTTTCTCCTGCAACAAAACAATCCTGCAACTGAATTCCTCTCATCACTTCTATCTGAGGATCAACAATAGGCATACGAGCGACACCTAAGTCAATTTTACCTTCTTTCAAGAAGGCGATGGTTTCGGGTGTGGTCCCATGATTCAGATGCAACTTGATCCCTGGATACTTCTG
This sequence comes from Paenibacillus sp. Y301, assembly GCF_059445505.1. Lineage (NCBI taxonomy): Bacteria > Bacillati > Bacillota > Bacilli > Caryophanales > Paenibacillaceae > Paenibacillus > Paenibacillus sp. Y301. The sequence continues at coordinate 38,185 of NZ_JCAIUL010000007.1, forward strand.
GTGATAACGCTCTAGGAAAGGAAGGATATAGTGCTTAAATAAGGAATCACTACCCCCGATCCGTAGCTCTCCACTGTCCAGATTTTTAAGTGCTGCCATCTTTTCTTCTCCCAACGAGATAAGGATCTGAGACTGCTCGATATAGGAATAGAGGGTGGTTCCTTCTGGCGTTAAGGAAACACCTTTGGAATTGCGGTAAAACAAGGTGATGCCTAGGTTATCTTCCAACTGCTTGATGGCGTGACTGACACTTGGCTGAGTGATAAACAACAATTTGGCGGCCTTAGACAAACTTCCTGTCTTCGCGGACCAGTAGAACACTTTGTATAGCTCATAATTGATCATAGACAGTATCTATAGCTCCTGTTAAATATATTAATTACATGTATGGCTCATATTCGTATTATAGTAGATTACAGGAATAGAAACCAGAGCTTACTAATAAGCCCTGCTGGAAGGAGTAGAACTATGGATGCTACCACGTTTGTATTGTTTGGAGCGACAGGAGATTTAGCCAAAAGAAAAATTTATCCGGCCTTGTTTAATTTGTTCATCGATCAGAAGCTACCTCAATCCTTTTCCGTGATTGGTCTTGGAAGAAGAGAACTATCTGATAAAGCTTTTCAAACAAATGTAGAACAATCTTTACATGAGTTCTCTCGAAGCAAAGCGAAAGACCCCATGACATTAAAAAACTTCTTGTGTGCATTCAGCTATAGCATTCTCGATGTAGGCCATAAAGAAGATTATTATACATTAAAAAAGTTAATTGAACGTAAGGAAGAAGAACTCCACGCTGAGCCTAACCGAATGTTCTATTTGTCCGTAGGACCTGAGTTTTTCGAACCGATCGCTGCGAATATCCATGAAATTGGACTAGGTTCTGCAGATGGTTGGAAGCGTCTCGTCATTGAGAAACCATTCGGACATGATTTACAGTCTGCTCGTGATCTGAATAGAAACCTGGAACAGGCGTTCACTGAAGACGAAATTTATCGCATCGATCATTATCTTGGTAAGCCGATGATACAGAAGCTAGTGGATCTACAGCAGAGTAATCCAGTTCTCAAGGCATTATTGGACAATCGAAATATAGCTAACGTTCAAATAACAGCAAACGAAACCGTAGGTGTTGAAGAGCGAGCAGGTTATTACGATCATGTGGGTGCTGTAAGAGACATGTTCCAGAACCATATGCTACAAGTTCTCATGATGCTTACGATCCATTTTACAAACAATAATACGTCAGAGGATGTCCGCTTCAAAAAGAAGATGGTGATGGAATCCTTGAAGAGACTGGCAAAAGAAGATGTTCATTCGCAAGTTGTTCGTGGGCAGTACGGAGCAGGAAGAATTCATGGGGAATCGGTGGTTGGTTATACAGCCGAGCCCAACATTCCCTTAACCTCAAGAAATGATACCTTTATCGCAGCGAAGCTAGAAATCGATAATTATTTCTGGCGTGGTGTTCCTTTTTACATCCGTACTGGCAAAAGAATGCGTGATAAGTCAACGCGAATCGTAATTGAATTCAAGGAATCATTGAAGCAGATAGGGACAACAGATGATAATAAAGCGCCTAATCTGCTCGTTTTTGAAATCAGCCCTAATGAAGGCATTGCACTTCAATTAAATACAAGAGATCCACTTAATAAAGGGCAGTTCAAGCCCATGCAAATTGATTTCCATGAGAAGAGAGACCATGTTCCTGAAGCTTACGAAAATTTAATTGCACATGCTCTGAATGGAGATTCAACGTTCTTCGCACATTGGGACGAAGTCGAATTGTCATGGGAATGGGTACAGCCGATCTTAGATGCATACGAAGAGAACTTAGTGCCACTTCACCACTATGATGCTGGTACCTACGGCCCCGTACAATCCGATGAGTTGTTAGCGAAGGATGGATATCAATGGTGGTTCAATGAACCAGCTGAACCAGAAATGGATTCCTTACCGAAGGAAATTCATTTACCTATTACACAAAGTATCTAAAATATAACTAAAAAAATTGGAGGAATTACGATGAAATTTTTTATCGACACAGCGAATTTGGAAGATATCAAAAAGGCTTATAAAATTGGTGTTTTATCCGGTGTTACAACGAACCCGTCCTTGGTTGCCAAAGAAGGCGTGAAATTCGAAGATCGCATTGCTGAGATTTTACGCGAAGTGCCTGAGGTTGAATCCGTTTCAGCCGAAGTAACACCTGATGCAGAAACAGCTGAAGACATGATCGCACAAGCGAACGAACTGATCAAGATTAACAACAATGATTCAAACATTACCATTAAGCTTCCGATGACGATTGCAGGGCTAGAAGCATGCCGTTACTTAACGAAGAAAGGTGTCAAAACGAACGTAACGCTGATCTTCACGGTGAACCAAGCCCTTCTGGCTGCGCGCGCTGGTGCAACATATGTATCTCCGTTCCTTGGACGTCTGGATGATATTTCAGAAGATGGTGTCCTACTTGTCTCGAAAATCGCTGAATTGTTCCAAATCCATAACCTGAATGCACAGATCATCGCGGCATCTGTTCGTCATCCGGATCATGTGACACGCGTAGCCATGGCTGGTGCGCATATCGCAACCATTCCTTACTCCGTCATCGAACAAATCTCTAAACATCCACTAACAGATCAAGGTCTTGAGAAATTTGCTGCGGATTGGAGCAAAACAACACAACGTTAAGTTTCATTTTAATATTCACTTAATTATTCACGGGTGTATGAGCGTTTAAGTATTTTATATGTGTGTGCCAAATAACAGGGAGGTAAGGATGCATGAAGAAACAACAAATTGGTGTGGTAGGACTAGCCGTTATGGGTAAAAACTTAGCTATGAATATTGAAAGTAAAGGGTTCTCTGTTGCAGTGTATAACCGTTCTTCTGAGAAAACAAAAGAACTACTAGAAGAAGCACAAGGGAAAGATTTCGTTGGTACGTACAACATCGAGGAATTCGTCCAATCGTTGGAAAAACCACGTAAAATACTTATTATGGTCAAGGCCGGTCAACCAACGGATGATACCATTAATCAACTCGTTCCTTTTCTCGATCAAGGAGATATTCTGATTGACGGCGGGAATGCCTATTTCCCTGATACACAACGTAGAAATAAAGATCTTCAGGCACAAGGTTTCCGCTTTATCGGCGCTGGTGTTTCTGGAGGCGAAGAGGGAGCATTAAAGGGTCCAGCCATTATGCCAGGTGGGCAAAAGGATGCGTATGAACTGGTAGAACCGATCCTAACCGCGATCTCAGCTAAAGTGAATGGGGATCCATGCTCGACGTATATTGGTGGAGACGGTGCTGGTCATTATGTCAAAATGGTACATAACGGCATTGAATATGGTGATATGCAACTTATTGGCGAAGCTTATCATTTACTCAAAGATGTATTGAATTTGAGCACAAGTGAGTTACATGACATATTTACAGAATGGAACAACGGTGAGCTAGATAGCTATTTGATAGAGATTACAGCTGATATTTTCAAAAAGGTAGACCCTGATACAGGAAAACCGATGGTGGATGTGATTCTCGATTCAGCAGGCCAAAAAGGAACGGGGAAATGGACTAGCCAGAGCGCATTGGATCTAGGCGTTCCATTATCTATCATTACGGAATCTGTCTTTGCACGATTTATGTCAGCTATGAAAGAAGAACGAGTAGCCGCATCTAAACAACTTAAAGGACCTGCGATATCTAGCTACGACGGTGATCCTAAAGAATTCATTGAAGCTGTTCGCAAAGCTTTATATACAAGTAAAATCGCCTCTTATGCCCAAGGATTTGCGCAAATGAGAGCTGCATCTGATGAGTACCATTGGGATTTGAACTTTGGAAGCATTGCGATGATATTCCGTGGGGGATGTATCATTCGTGCACAATTCCTACAGAATATTAAGGATGCCTATGACAAGAATCCGGCTCTGAACAACTTGTTCTTGGATGACTACTTCAGTCAGATCGTTGATAACTATCAAGAAGCTTGGAGACAAGTGGTCGCGCTTGCCATAACTAGAGGTATTCCAGTACCTGCTTTTGCGTCTGCATTAGCCTATTATGACAGCTATCGATCTGAGAGACTGCCAGCTAATCTACTGCAAGCCCAAAGGGATTATTTCGGAGCCCATACGTTCCAACGCCTTGATCAAGAGGGAAGCTTTCATTTCCAATGGATGGACAAGAACGATTAATACGCAAGATTAGTAAAAACTCCACAGTACCCTTGTGTAACGTAGGGCTGTGGAGTTTTTTTTTGCTATATTCGCATTATCCTAAATTTATGATATGGTTATAATTGAAATATAAAGGGTGAGTTCCTAAGTGGCGCCTTGTTTTGTTTAACATCTTAGTAGGAGTACCTTGCAAATACAGGAGATGAGGAAGGTTATAATGAGCAACCAACATAACAAAATTGACGTTATCTTAATTGGTGCTGGAATCATGAGTGCTACTTTGGGATCATTATTGAAAGAGTTAGCACCCGATTGGGAAATTAAAGTGTTTGAGAAACTTGCAGATGCAGGAGTAGAAAGTTCTAACGAATGGAACAATGCGGGTACGGGTCATGCAGCACTGTGCGAGCTGAATTATACACCCGAGGAGTCTGACGGATCTATAGATATTAGTAAAGCAATCATCATTAATGAACATTTCCAGATTACAAGACAGTTCTGGTCTTATCTCGTTAACAACAATAGGATTCGTAATCCGCGGGACTTTATCATGCCAATACCCCACATGAGTTTAGTGCAAGAGGAAAAGAATGTAGCGTTTTTGAAAAAACGTTATGAAGCACTATCCAACAATCCTCTGTTTCAAGGGATGGAATTTTCCGATGACCCTGAAAAACTGAAGGAATGGATCCCACTGATCATGGAAGGTCGTACATCGAATGAACCGATCGCTGCAACAAAAATTGATTTTGGTACGGATGTTAACTTTGGCGCTTTAACGCGCATGCTGTTTGACCACTTAAAGACTCGAAACGTCGAGATCAACTACAAGCATAGCGTTAAGGATATGAAACGTACCAGCGACGGCTTGTGGAAAGTGAAAGTGCACGATATTGATAACGGTAAATTCGAAACCCATACGGCACAATTTGTTTTTATCGGCGGTGGAGGCGGAAGTCTTCCTTTGCTACAAAAAACGGGCATTCCTGAGTCAAAACATGTCGGTGGGTTCCCGGTAAGTGGGTTATTTATGGTCTGTAACAATCCGGAAGTTGTAGCTCAGCATCATGCAAAAGTATACGGTAAAGCTAAGGTCGGTGCACCTCCAATGTCTGTTCCGCATCTGGATACAAGATATATTGATAACAAAAAAACGTTACTATTTGGACCGTTTGCCGGATTCTCACCAAAGTTCTTGAAAGCGGGTTCATATTTTGATCTGTTAGGTTCCGTTAAACTCAATAATGTCTTCACTATGTTAGCAGCAGGTGTCAAGGAGATGTCATTGACGAAATACCTCATTCAACAAGTACTATTATCAAATGAAAAACGCCTAGAAGAATTACGAGAGTTTATTCCGAATGCGAAAAGAGAAGATTGGGATATCGTCGTAGCAGGCCAACGTGTGCAAGTGATTAAAGATACGGATACGGGCGGGAAAGGAACACTACAATTTGGTACGGAAGTTGTTAGTGCCGCTGATGGTTCGATAGCTGCCTTACTCGGTGCCTCTCCGGGAGCATCTACTGCTGTTCACGTGATGCTTGAGATATTAGAAAAATGCTTCCCACAACATATTAAAGCGTGGGAACCGAAAATAAAAGAGATGATTCCTTCCTATGGTATGTCACTAGTGGATAATCCAGATCTTTTCCAAGAAATTCATACGTCAACAGCACAGACACTTGGTCTAAGCGAAAAAGTGTCGGTCGGTAGTAGAGCAGTACACAAATAAGGTTATACGGAGAACGAGTCACTTATATTATAAGAGACTCGTTTTTCTCTGTTCTGACTCTGTAAGTCTGTGGTGAAATATATGAAGACAGGAAGGTCCAATTGCTGGTTGACAACAAACAATCGAATTGCTAAGATGAACGCATCAATAAATTTTGATATGATAAAGAAGAAGGTGAACCTATGAATAATACAACCATTGATGATGATACATTACTTACATATGAGCAAAAGTTTAAAGCGCTATCTGATAAAAATCGTTTGAAAATTATATACGAATTAAACCAGAAAGGTAAGGTCTGTGTATGTGAATTAACCGATTTACTTGGTCTACCTCAATCCAAACTTTCCTATCATTTAAAAATGTTATTGGATGTAAATTTGATTCTCATGGAACGAATTGGGAAATGGAATTACTATGAGTTAAATGAAACTGAAATCAAAGGGCTACTGTCAGAACAACTTTGTTGTATTTTTTATCCTAGACCTAAATGAGTTTTTTTAGTTAACATATCAAAAAAAATTGATGGGATGTAAATAGAGTGTTGACCCGGCCCTAGTAGTCGGTTTTTAAATATGATCAAGAAGGAGTTAGTAGCATGCGAGGCACGAACGATTTAACACAAGGTCCTATTATGCCAACCTTAATGAAATTGACTCTTCCCATTATTGCAACCAATTTCATATCAACCACGTATGGGCTCGTCGATATGATCTGGGTTGGAAGACTAGGAAGCGGCCCTGTTGCAGCGATAGGCACAGCAAGTTTTTTTATTAATTTAGTTATTGCTTTATCGACCATGATCACCATTGGAACAGGGATTAAGATTTCACATTGCATGGGAGCGGGACAGAAGGATCATGCTGGAACATATATCAAGAATGGATTTATGATGACGGTTTTGTTAGGAGTTCTCTATACGATCTTCATCATGCTGACCAAACATCAGCTCATCGGGTTCTTTGATCTTGGAAGTGTTGAAGTTGAGCGTATGGCGAAGGAATTTTTAATGATTTCGACTTTAGGAACTGTATTTTCAATCATGAATACCTTATTTGCCTCCATACTAAACGCTATGGGGAATAGTAAGTTGCCTTTTCACATCTTTTCGATCGGACTTGTTGTTAATATCATCCTCGATCCGATTCTCATTTTTGGAGTGGGTAAATTTGATGGTTGGGGTGTCGCAGGAGCAGCTATTGCAACGTTAATCGCCAATCTATTAGTGACATGTTTATTTGTCTTCCAATCAAGAAATTCGGAGTTAATCTCTCGACCGACCCCCTGGGACAGCCGTCAGATGAAAGAAGTCATTCAAATGGGGATTCCAATCACGATCCAACGAGTCACATTTACGATCATTTCCATTATTATTGCGAGGATCATTGTTCGCTTTGGAGCTGAAGCTATTGCGGTTCAGAAGATCGGAATTCAAATTGAATCCATCTCTTACATGACCATCGGTGGACTTCAAGGAGCGATTGCAGCCTTCTTTGGTCAAAACTATGGTGCTCGTCGATTAGATCGATTGAATCTAGGTTATCATAAAGCGTTGGTGCTAACTTCTATTTTCGGTATTATCATATCGTTTATATTCATCATATTCCCACAGCAACTCTTTTCACTGTTCTTATCTGATGAGGTGAGCTTAAAGCTAGGTACCGATTATATGCGGATCATTGGCTTCTCCCAATTGTTCATGTGTCTGGAATTGATGACTGTGGGGGCTTTTAATGGTATTGGGAAGACACATATTCCACCGATATTCAGTATTGTTTTTACGGCACTACGGATTCCATTGGCGTTAATATTATCCGAACCTTTTGGTTTAAATGGTGTGTGGATGTCGATTGCTCTAAGCAGTGTGTTCAAGGGTGTGATTCTGGTCTTATGGTTTAGAAGATCTTTGCACAGAATGAATGAATCACAAGTTAACATATAAAGGACGGTAATGAACAATGGCATTGTTAAATCGTAAGCTCATTTCGCATCTCATCGACAATAAGTTAGAAATAGATCTAATGCGAGGTCAATTTGGTCTGGAAAAAGAAAATGTTAGAGTCGATCAAGACGGTAATCTCGCGCTAACACCACACCCGAAAGCTTTTGGCCATAAAACGGAGAACCCATATATCAAGACGGATTTCTCAGAGAGTCAAATTGAAATGATTACACCACCCTTTGATTCCATTCATGAGACATATCGTTTCATGGAGGCGTTGCAAGACATTGTTTCTCTAGAGTTGAACGGAGAATATTTGTGGCCAAGCAGCAATCCCCCCATGTTACCTAAGGAAACAGAAATACCGATTGCTAAGATGAATAATCCGGTAGAGGACAAATATAGACATCAATTAGCAGATAAATATGGTCGGAAAAGACAAATGCTGAGTGGAATTCATTATAACTTTTCCTTTGATGAGAGATTTCTCAGAAGATTCTATGAAACGTGGGATCATCACGAAGACTATAAAGATTTCAAAGATGCCATCTATTTAAAAATAGCCCGTAACCTATTGAGGTATCGATGGCTTCTCATCTATTTGACAGGTGCAAGTCCTGTCTTTGATAAAACATATATCTCACAATGCGTCGCACGAGGAGAATCAGATGACGAGAACAGCTATTATTTTCAAAATATGAATTCACTTCGTAATAGCGAATGCGGTTATCGGAATGAAAAACCTCTCCATGTGTCTTTTAATTCGATAGAGGAATATGTCCACGATTTGAACGGGTTGATTCAATCTGAAGAATTACTAAGTGTAAAAGAATTTTATAGTCCCGTAAGACTGAAAACCGCAAAAGGTGAATCTCCACTTCAGGAATTAATGCAAGATGGGATAGCCTATTTGGAGTTTCGTTTTATTGATTTGAACCCTCTCTACAACATAGGTGTTAGTAAAGAAACGCTGGAGTTCATTCATTTGTTTACCATTTTTGTGCTACTCAAGAATGATGAACCCTTCAGTAAAGATGATCAAAAGATGGCTGACATGAATCATGATCAACTCATCATGGAAGGGATACAGGGTACTTTACATGACCATGAGAATGGTTCGATGACAATGGCGGAGATGGCATTAACTTGTATCCAAGAAATGCAACAAATGGTACAGCTCTTAATGCCTAACGACGATAAATTCTCACAGATCTTGGACATAGTAAGACAGAAGGTTCTTCATCCTGAGAAGAGTTTCGCTTCTATTGTGAAATCTGAAATTCAACAAACCTCCTATGTGACTTATCATTTGGATAAAGCGAAGCATTATGCTCAGGAAAGCTTAGCCAATGGGTACCGGTTCGCTGGACATGAGGATCTTGAGCTATCCACACAGTTGCTATTGAAGGCGGCGGTTAAACGTGGCATTCATTTTCAATTCGTAGATCGAGATGAAAACTTCGTAGTCCTATCCAAAGGGGATCACAAAGAATATGTGAAACAAGCAACAAAGACATCATTGGATTCCTACAGTACGGTATTAATTATGGAGAATAAAATTGTGACAAAAGAAGTTCTCAAGCGACAAAGAATACGTGTTCCAAAGGGAGAGGCATTTCGTAATCTTAAAGAAGCTATGGATGCATATGAAATTTATCGTGACCAATCCATTGTGATCAAGCCGAAATCAACTAATTTCGGATTGGGAATTACCATCTTTAATGGTCCTTTTTCAGAAGAAGATTATCAAAAAGCATTACACATGGCATTTGAACATGATCAGACGGTTCTCCTAGAGGAATTCATTACTGGAAAAGAATATCGGTTTCTTGTGATGGGGGATGAGGTTGTCGGGATATTGCATCGCGTTCCTGCTAATGTAATCGGAAACGGTACGCTCACGATTGAGCAACTCGTTCATGCTAAGAACAAGGATCCGCTTAGAGGTCAGGGATACAAGACACCCTTAGAGAAAATTCAGATCGGTGAAGCAGAAGAGATGTTTATGAAAAATCACTCTAACAGTTGGAACGATATACCTTCATCTGGTCAGATCATCTATTTACGCGAGAACTCGAATATCAGTACCGGTGGAGACAGTATTGATTACACGGATGATATACCTGAAAGCTATAAGAAGCTTGCCATTCAGTCCGCGAAAGCAGCAGGAGCCACGATATGTGGTGTGGATATGATGATTGACGATGTCAGAGAAGAAGCAAACGATACCAATTACTGCGTGATTGAAATTAACTTTAATCCTGCAATTCATATTCACTGTTATCCCTATAAAGGTAACAATCGAAAAGCGGATGAAAAGATTCTTGATCTGTTGTTTGACGAAACAAACATGTTGAAAAAATAAAAAGGGTATGGTACTATACTTTCAAATTAATGATTGGGGTTGAAAAGTAGAATGTAGAATTTCTTGCTGACAATGTAAATGAATAAAACACGGATTGCGTTATTTCGCACGTTTTATTTTTTATATGCAAGAAAGTTACTTCTTCTTTTCACTCAAACGATATATTCTACTAACGCCATCTCCATCTCTATTGGGGAGGGATCGTTTATGTATTTTATTTGAGCTACAGAAAGGTAACTTTCTTGTAGCTCTTATTTTTGTATACAGGAGGATATTGTATGTCATTAATTAATGTTACTAACTTAACCTTTGCCTATGATGGCAGTTACGACAATATATTTGAGAATGTCAGTTTTCAAATTGATACTGATTGGAAACTAGGGTTCACAGGAAGAAACAGTAGGGGAAAGACTACTTTTCTCAACTTATTGCTGGGTAAACTTGAATACAGCGGGAATATATCTGCACACGTTCAGTTTGAATATTTCCCTTTTCATGTTAAGAACAAGGAGAGTCATACTCTAGATGTCATCAACGACATTTTTCCGGATTACATTCACTGGAAACTGATGCGGGAACTTACATTGTTAAAGGTGTCTGAGGATGTTTTATATCGACCTTTTGATTCATTGTCTAATGGTGAGCAAACCAAAGTGTTATTGGCTGCATTATTTATTAAAGAAAATCGCTTTCTGTTGATTGATGAACCAACTAATCATCTTGATTTGACAGCTAGAAAACTAGTCAGTGATTACCTCAATACTAAAAGTGGATATATTCTGGTATCTGACGATAGATCATTTCTGGATAACTGTATAGACCACACCCTTTCAATTAATAAGACCAACATCGAAATACAAAAAGGTAATTTCTCAAGTTGGTGGGAAAATAAAACGAGACAAGGTCACTTTGAGTTAGCTGAGAACGAGAAATTAATGAATGATATTAAACGTTTGTCAGGTTCTGCTAAAAAGACGAGCAATTGGTCTCACGAAGTGGAAAAAACGAAAAACGGAACAAGAAATTCCGGGTCTAAGGTAGATAAAGGATATATAGGTCACAAAGCTGCTAAAATGATGAAACGCTCTAAAGTCATTGAGCAAAGACAGCAATCGGCTATTCATGAGAAGTCCAAGCTCCTGAAGAATATCGAAAACGCTGAGAGCCTAGAAATTACGCAACTTGCATGGCATAAAAACCGACTTACTGAACTAGAGAATGTTTCGATTGTTTACGGCGATAAGATGGTGTGCGAAAATATCAGTTTTACGATAGAGCAGGGCGATCGCATTGCGCTCTCGGGTAATAATGGCTCTGGCAAATCGAGTATCATCAAACTTATTTGTGGTGAAGATTTAAACTATACAGGTCTCTTCAGGAAAGATAATCAGTTAAAAATATCGTTTCACAAGACACATCTCATCTCCATGGTAATTTAGTAGCCTATGCGGCAGACAACGGGATTGATGAGAGCTTATTTAAATCGATTCTAAGAAAACTGGATTTCTCCAGAGTTCAATTCGAGAAGGATATGACGGATTTTAGCGGAGGGCAAAAGAAGAAGGTTCTCATTGCAAAAAGTCTCAGTGAAAAAGTTCATTTGCATATTTGGGATGAACCGCTTAATTTTGTTGATATTATTTCCCGAATGCAAATTGAAGAATTACTGCTTGAATACACCCCTACGATTCTTTTTGTAGAGCATGATAAGGAATTTTGTGATCGTGTAGCTACAAAAGTTATCACACTTTAACGAGTAGCTAAACGTTTAGATGAATTACACAAAAATCCAGTATACAGCGCGAGATTCAATAATCGCGTATATACTGGATTCTTTCACTTTATAGGTTCAATTTTATATATTAAGAAGCAATCCGGGTTAATGTTTAAAAGGCAACAGGCAACGAGTCTAACCCTTGAGAACTTAATGTGAAGTTCCATTGGACATCCTCACGAGGGATGTTAAGTGATAGAGGAAGGGTCGACTGTAAACTGAACATGGTCCTTAAGTACTTGCATAGATTCTTCCATACGTGTAACCATCCAAGCTTGGACATTCGGACCACCCATTGGAAAGGGAATTGGGCTAACTGCGTTCATTGCCCGCATTTTGGCGAATACCGCAAACGGATTTTCATTGCTTTCACCGCTAAATAGATTGAGTGCCTCCGGAACAATTTGATCGGGTGATTTCATGTGATCATCCTTTCTAGCAAATGTGTTAGTAGGAAATAGCCTCGTCTCAAGAAAAATAGGGTAATGTGAGAATGAAAATTAAGGTGTTCAGTAATTCAACATATTTTAATAATTGATGTCAAATTATACTATAATTATCTATCGTAAAAAAGTCCCTACGTAAAGACACGCCGACATCACTTAGAACAATGATGAACAATGACGTGATATTTGTGCAAATACTGATATTGATTAATCTTCATATTTGATACAATCAAATCAGTTGATTTGGCAGCCTCTTCTTTATAACAGTCGGAGTGTGCGAATCAGGTGAAAATAAAAGCTAACAGTTTAAAATTTATAGCTACAAACTCAGATTAGGAGTGATATTTTTTGCAGACAAAGATCAGTCTAGAAGGCGAATGGAAGTTACAATTGGATAAGGAGAAACAGGGAAGGGTGCTGCCTTATTCGGATGTCATTACATTGCCAGGCACAACATCGTATGCCCGTAAGGGTACGAAGAATGAGGATATTTTAGTCGGAGCCCTGACAGATGAATATCATTTTGAAGGACAAGCCTGGTATTCAAAGGAAGTCGTAATTCCGGACGAGCTCGTCGGAAAGTCTTGTTTTCTATATTTGGAACGGACACGGCTAACAACGCTCTGGCTGGACGATCAGGAGATTGGTAGTCGGGATAGCCTGAATACCCCTCATATTTATGAATTGACCGGTCAGCTTCGAGCAGGCAAGCAGACGATCACAGTGCGGGTCAATAATACCGATTATCCTACCAAAGGTGGACATTTAACTTCGCCGGATACCCAGACTAACTGGAACGGAATTACTGGCCGCATCGAGCTGCAATTCTATGGGGAATCCTATTTCAGTGGGATCCGGCTCGATCCGGAAATGTCAACAAAGACGGTCACCATTACAGCCTCTCTGAAAGGCACGGTTGAAGGCACAGCTTCTGTGACTGCTTCAAGTTTTAATAGCCTAATAACTCACAACGTACCGGAGCAGAGATTTGCAATATCACCAGGCGAAGTTTCTTTCGTCTACGAATTAGGGATGGACGCATTACTTTGGAGTGAAGCTACACCTCATCTATACAACATAAGTATCAATCTGCAAGACAAAGATGGTGCAGTAATCGACCAACACGAACTGATCTTCGGATTAAGGGCGTTCAAAACGGACGGAGACAAATTCACGATCAACGGAGAGAAGACTTTCCTTCGTGGTAAACATGACGGTCTCATTTTCCCATTGACTGGGTATGCGCCAACTGATGTAGAGGAATGGTTAAGAATTCTTGGAATTTCGAAGTCTTACGGAATTAATCATTACCGTTTCCACACATGCTGCCCGCCTGAAGCCGCCTTTACCGCCGCGGATATGCTTGGTATTTACATGGAGCCTGAGTTGCCTTTCTGGGGTACCATGACGGAAGAAACAGACGAGGGTCATAATCAGGCGGAACAGGATTATCTGATCAGCGAGGGATATGCTATTCTCCAGGCGTTCGGCAATCATCCGTCCTTCGTGATGATGTCTCTAGGCAACGAGTTATGGGGTAGTAGAACCAAGATTGATTCTATTCTGAAAGAGTATAAAACCTTCGACAGTAGACATCTGTACACACAGGGTTCCAACAACCATCAATTTGTACCTGAAATTCTGGAGAATGATGATTTCTTTAGCGGAGTTCGCTTTTCAAAAGACCGCTTATTCAGAGGTTCATATGCTATGTGCGATGCACCCTTAGGACATGTCCAGACAGATCTGCCCGGGACAATGAAGGACTATGATGATCAGTTCGTTCCACCGGCTCTATTGAATAGTGAAACCGCTACATCGGAGGTTGGAGGCACGATCCAGATTCAGTATGGAACCGAAGCTAAGACGGTTCAGCTGGGCGATACGTCTGAGGAATGGATTCCACGGATTCCAGTTGTTTCTCATGAGATCGGTCAATATGCGACTTACCCAGATTATAATGAAATTGAGAAATACACAGGTCCGCTCCAAGCTGAAAATTTCAAAATTTTCCGTGAACGTCTGGAAAGTAAGGGGCTAGGTCATCTCGCTTCCAAATACTTTCAGTGCTCAGGGCAGCTAGCTGTGGCCTGCTATAAAGAGGAACTGGAAGCCGCATTCCGCACTCGGAGGCTTGCTGGTTTCCAATTACTAGATCTTCAGGATTTCAGTGGTCAAGGAACAGCACTAGTCGGTATCCTCGATGCTTTTATGGATTCAAAGGGAATGATTACTCCAGATGAATGGCGTACATTCTGTAGTGATGCTGTCCTGATGGCGAGATTTCCTAAGTACAATTACCTCTCTAAGGAACAGTTCAAAGCCAACGTTGAGTTGTGCTGGTATCGAAGTGGGACACCTGATATCCTTACACTTCAATGGGAACTACGTGACGATGCAACAATACTGGCGGAAGGCAGAACAACAGCAGTGGTACCTGAAGCGACGAATTACATTGATATCTGTCAGATAGCCGTTGATCTTCCTGTCGTTGAGCAGATGAGAAAAGTTGTATTCTCGTTATGGATCGATGGCATGGATGTCCGCAAGACTTACGATATTTGGGTATATCCGGAGAAGAGTGATAACGTTCTTGAAGGTATCCACGTATTCGATGAGCTTAGCGAAGAAGCACTTGCACTGTTGAGTCAAGGTGAAAATGTACTGCTTATGCCAAAATTGGAGTCTCTACATAACGCCATCGAAGGCTTATATTGTACAGATTTCTGGTGTTACCCGATGTTCCGGTCCATTTCCGAGAGCATGAATCGGTCGGTCCCAGTGGGCACGATGGGTCTTCTGATTGACAACAGTCACCCTGTATTCCGTGATTTCCCTTGCGAAGAACATTCCACCTACCCATGGTGGAGTATCGTACAGCACTCGAAGTCCATTATTTTGGATGGAACGGACCGGGAATGGAGCCCGATCGTACAGACGATAGATAATTTTGAACGCAATCATAAACTCGGTTTCCTATTGGAGTGTGTAGTAGGTTCTGGCAAACTGATGGTATGTGCCCTAGATGCGAGCAAAGCAGGAGCCACACCAGAAGGAAAGCAGTTCCTATCTAGTCTATCGAGTTATATGACATCCGAGGAATTCAACCCACAGTACAAAGCAAGCACGGAAGAGCTTCATCAGTTGATTCAATAAACGAGTGCTACTCATCCAACTCCGACAGGAGTAAATAATAATACAATAAGCCTTGTTCCCTCGGCATAATGCCGTGGATGAACAAGGCTTATTTTCTTTTGAAAAATGATTGAGAAGAACGATTAACTCCGGTTGGGGTGCTGTGCTTAAAGTGAAGAATGAAGTCAATTGGTATATGGATCAAGGAAGAGGGAAATCTCGTTAATCTGGTTTTTCTACGTTATCTCGTTATAATGAGAAGAGCGATTACAGAGAGGAAGGAACTCATCATGAAGGTCATTGTCATTGGAGCCGGAATTGCTGGGGCTTCAACCGCATATCAATTAGCTAAGAAAGGAGTGGATGTCCTCATCGTCGATCGGAAAGATGAAGGACAAGCTACAGATGCAGCTGCCGGTATTATTTGTCCCTGGCTATCACAGCGCCGTAATAAAGCATGGTATCGCCTTGCCAAAGAAGGGGCGCATTATTATCCATTGCTAATTGAAGAACTAGAAAGAGAAGGGGAAACCGAAACAGGTTATGCCAGGGTCGGGGCGCTCAGCATTCATATGGATCCAGAGAAAATTCACAAAATGGAAGAGAGAGCTTTCAAACGTAAAGAAGAAGCGTTTGAAATAGGAGAGATTACACGGCTTGATGAACATAGAACCCGTGAGCTGTTCCCACTGCTAGCCGAAGGATATTCTTCTGTTCATATTAGCGGGGCTGCTCGTGTCGATGGCCGGGCGCTGCGTGATGCTTTGCTACGATCTGCACAAAGGAACGGGGCCGAGCTTATATATGGAGATGCTAAACTTGATTATCAATCGAACCGTGTTACTGGAATAACGGTGGGGACAAATCGCTATCTAGCCGATATGGTTATTGTTTCTGCAGGAGCTTGGGCCGGAGCGCTGTTACAACCTTTAGGTATTGATTTCAAGGTGAGTTATCAGAAAGCTCAAATTATGCACTTGCAGGTCCCCGACGCTAAACAAAATACTAGCAACTGGCCTGTCGTTATGCCGCCTTCCGATCAATATTTGATCGGTTTTGAACATCAGAAAATCGTGATCGGGGCAACTCATGAAAATGATATTGAGGGTTACGATATGAGGATCACACCGGGTGGAATGCACGAAATTTTAAGCAAATGCCTTACATTCGCGCCTAATCTGGCAGAGAGTACGTTCCATGAAATAAGAGTGGGATTTCGCCCTTTTACAGCCGATTTCCTTCCCGTCATAGGGGCCATTCCAGATTGGGATGGACTTCTTGCAGTTAACGGTCTAGGAGCCTCTGGATTGACCATGGGCCCATATATCGGAGTCCAGTTGGCTAAGTTAGCACTAGGAATGACATTAGATATTGATCTAACGGATTATGACATTGGTAAAGCGATTAACTGAGATAAATGAAAACACCTTCTAAGAGATGTAACCATATCTTAAGATATGAGGACAACCTTGGAGGTGTTTTTTAATTGAAGTATGTGTCATTTTCTTTTATAAGAAAGCTGTAATGGAATTACCTGTATGCGAAAAGTGTTAGTGAATGAATAGGAATTTAAATGCTTCTATACCAAAATACAATCCAAACCCTATAAGCGATAGTCCTGATATTATAGAAATAGATTTCAGAACTCGAAGTGTCAGAAATTTACGAAACATACTTGACGCAGCGGCCATGGTTGCATCCCAAAGGAGAATGCCTAGCAAGATAGCCCCGCTGTATATTAAGAGCTGCTGCATCGGGAATTGACTGGCCGTCTTTGCCAGTATAGATCCAAAAATACCAAGCCAGAACAGAATAGTCAGTGGATTCAATAAAGACAACAGGAATCCTGAGATAAACGTCTTACTTAATGTTGTACCACTACTTCGCATATCAGCTACAGATGATATCTTCCCTGCATCTTTAATACTTTCAACACCTGTATATACCAACACAAAAAAACCGAAAAGCCATAGAAAGGCTTTTATAAATGGAGAGTCAAGTAGATGAATGACTCCAAAATACACTAGTAACATATAGATGACGTCGGCAATGATCGCACCCAGCCCGAGAACATAGGCATGCCAAAACCCACCTTGAATCCCTTTGTTTAGCTGTGCAGCATTGATAGGTCCAATGGGTGCGGAAAGTGATAATCCAAGAAAAATATAACTAAGAAATATACTAATCTTGCTCTTCCCCCTTTAACTAGTTATGTACATGCTATGTAATTATGTTATTCGGACAAACCTATTTTTACTACATGTTTTTGAAGTTGGGGGAGAGGAGAGAATACGCATACTGGCTGCTGTAAGGGCAAAAAATCTGTAAGAATTAATATCCTGGCAACGTACAGTTAGACATAAAAGAAGCAAATTCACCTGGGAATCTGCTTCTTTACGTATGACGTTGATCTACTTTTCAGCTATTTCCTTTTGAATGGCATGATGGAATGGGCATCTAGCCGTTGAAGTATCGTTGTCTCGTAGAAAGTACTGCTTGTATTCAAGATTTCCCTGTGATCCATATTGCTTCAGTTCAGGATGGGCTGGTGCGACGTCATATGCGGCCAATCGCTCACGAATTCGGGGAGCAATCATAGCTGATCTCTGAGGATTAGCGTTCCACAGATCCAACACCCAGCGAGGTGTCAATGCTAGCATGAAATAAGGAAAACTTCGGCTCTGACGGTTGGTATGTGCAGGAGTGCCACAATAGACGAAATAGCGCTCTTCATCATAGCAGAACTCCCACATCGTCTGTTCAGGATCTTCTGGAATATCCACTGGCCATGGGGTGTTGTCTAAACTGCTAACTTGACTTAATAAGTTCCAGAACACGGCTTCATATTCCAAGACATTTCTTCTATAGTCCTCCGCTTCAAAAAAGACAACCAACGATGAGTAATCACCGACAGAATGCGATGATTGACCATACTCCGCAAGGATCTCCGCTAGCTTACGGCCCGAGGACTCGTGCCAAGGATTAGGTAGAAACCCATACCGGAGATGACCAAGAGCGAATGCTTGTGTGGCAGGAATACAGGGAAATCGTGCTTCCCTGTCACTCATCTTGGAAGCAAACAACCGGGAGGCATCCTTCTTCCAAGGTTCCAGCGGAAGCTCTTCAATCTCTAATTCCTTATATAGATGCAAACTAGGCATAAACAGACCTCCTTTTACATACAGCATATCGCCTAGAGGGAAAATGGTGACTGTTCGAATACTTTTTTACTATCTGAAATATCATATTTTTGATATATTTAATCAAAATATTGGTAGTTTTCACTAAATAAATTCCATAATATTATATCTGTGATGCGAATCGAAGTCGTTTCAGATAAGTGATAGCTAAATAATGGAAAAAATCACGGATGAGGAGCGAGCCACGATGGTTATATTACTACTATTAATTATTTATCTCACATTTATAGGTCTAGGATTGCCAGACGCTTTGCTTGGTAGCGCTTGGCCCATTATGCAGCACGATATAGGTGCCACAGCAGAAATGGCAGGGTACGTAGCGTTAATGATCTCATTATGTACGGTAATATCGAGTTTATTTGCTAGCCGATTGTTGCACAGATACGGTACAGGAAAAGTAACATTGGTCAGCATACTGTCTACGACGATTGCTTTGTTTGGATACTCTTTTTCAGATGATTTCATATTTCTAGTTCTTCTTGCTATTCCTTTGGGATTTGGTGCTGGTTCCGTGGATGCGGCATTGAGCAACTATGTAGCACTACATTTCAAAGCTAAGCATATGAGTTGGCTACATTGTTTTTGGGGAATTGGAGCAGTTACGGGTCCAATGGTAATGTCATTTTGGCTGAATCATGAGAACAACTGGCGTACGGGATACACTATGGTAGGGATAATTTTATTTACTATAGCCGTGATATTATTGGTGTCGTTATCTTTATGGAAGATCTTCGAGAAGAGAAAAGTAGAAGAAGGAAGCAGCGAAAGGAAACTGGTCAGCAACCGGGAGGCTTTACGGATTCCAGGTGTGAAAATATCCATGGTTACTATGCTCTGTTACAATGGTTCCGAAACAGCCGTTGGTCTATGGATGGCATCCTTTTTTATAGGGAATAAAGGAGTTTCTCCGAGTACAGCAGCAGCTTTAACCTCCCTATTCTTTATCGGAATCATCATTGGTCGAATTATATCTGGATTTCTCTCCACTAACGTATCTAGTAAAAATCTAATAAGATATGGCGCAATTGTGGGCTGTATTGGACTATTTATTCTTGTTTTGCCTGTCCCTTATTGGATAGCAGCGGGAGCCCTATTTATGATGGGGTTAGGAGGAGCACCAATCTTTCCAAGTATTGTTCATGCAACACCGGAACGTTTTGGAGAGAAGGCTTCCCCAAGCGTCATTGGCCTTGAAATGGCAAGTGCTTATGTTGGTTCAACACTGATCCCATTAGCCATGGGTATTATTGCAAGTCAATTTGGAATGTCCATGGTACCTATTATTTTGCTCATCCTATTTAGTATGATGTTGGTATCTTCTGAGATGGTTAATGTCGTCTTAAGACGTAAGGTTGGATCCTAATATTTTTTCAGATTTGATGCTCTTATAATGGAAGATGTCAAGCCGACAATATAACATTTAAGGGTGGTGTCCTATGCTTCAGGTGACAGATGGGCTGTTAAGAACCTATGATCTTCAACAAGGATGAATCAATCACTGGAATGAATGACTCTGTTCATCAATTACTTGGGGGAAAGAAGATATTTAATGATAGAGTTATTAGCCTTAAGGACAATGAGAATGCAGCGGTGTTCTACGATTTAATAATAGAGTTTAACGGTAAGACTGTCGCTAGATTATTTACTATTGAGAATTGGGCGCTCATTGATGCGAACTGGCTTATTGTAAGTGAAATTCAACAACGAATAATTTAAAAATTTACTTACTAACACGAAGAAGGAAAAGCCGTTCTCGTGCTAAGCTTTCATTTCACATCGATATAATAAATACAAAAAAACTTATTATTACGCTTAGTAATAATAAGTTTTTTTATGATATTGGTAGATGGTGGGGAGTGCTATGATATAACATGCTTAAGTTTTTATAAATCCCCCAGATTTCCTACTTTGTATAGGTCGAGAACAAAATGTGAACCCTTTGCCGATCTGAGCTCTTTATTTGCTCCTTACAAGGTGCTGAATACGATATTGCGTAGCTTGCGTGTAATCGACATCGTGCCGGCATCTTTTTTCTGGATCATAAATAGAAAAGTTAGACCCTCTTGAGGACAGTTGCTGAAGTATGCGCCAAGCCATCCGTCCCAGCCGTATTCACCTTGGCCACCGATAAATCCGGCTTTCTCGGTGTCTTTCATAATGCGCATCTGGTTGCCGTAGCTATGACCACACAATGAGTGGTTTGTATCGAAGCCTTTTTGCTGTGAAGTGGTTAAAGCAGCTGACGTCATATATTTAACTGTTCGGGGCTTCAACAACTCCACACCGTTCAAGCTACCTTGATTCATTAGCATCGTCGTAAATTTAGCGATATCGTCAATCGTGGACGCAAGGCCTGCCCCGCCAGACTCAAATGCCGGATCCCGATCCATCTGATGACCGATACCAAGATGGCTCTCCGTGTACAGTTTCAAGCCTCCTTCGCCGTCATCTTGATAGGTTTTAGCAAGACGCTGTCTCTTTTCTTCAGGGAGCCAGAAACCCGTATCTTTCATTTGCAGCGGCTCGAATATTTCCTTTTCCAAAAATTTGCCGTACCGCATGCCGCTAACCGTTTCCACAATTGCGCCAAGAACATCTGCCGATGTTCCATATTGCCAGGTTAATCCTGGATCGAACGAAAGGGGACCTTGGCCCAGGCGGTTTGCGAATTCCATGGTGCTCATTGGGGTTTCACTATACAAACGGCTACCTAATTCTTGGAACAATGCATCCGTATGCTGCCCAGCTTTGTCGGTTCCGCCGTATGCCAATCCCGATGTCATGTTCAACAAGTCCTGAATGTTGACCTCCCGGTTGATAGGCATCAGTGCACCATTTTTCTCGACCAGCTGGTTTTTGAAACCCGGAATATAGCGGTTAACAGGATCGAACAAATCGATATCGCCTCGCTCGAGTAGCATCATGATGGATGTGGCAGTAACCGGTTTAGTCATCGAGTATAAACGAAAAATCGAATCTCTTGCCATTGGACGTCCCGACTCGAGGTCTGCGAAGCCATCTTCATGGTAATAAACTTCGTTGCCATCTTTGATCACCATGAAGTTCGCACCAGCGATTTCCTTATTGTCGATACTTGCTTTCAACGTTTTTCTCAATTGGTTAGTTATGTTCTGATCCAGCATGTCTCATATTGCTCCTTCTCTAGATAAGTTTCTTATATTAGAACGGATATTAACAATTTACTAGAGATAATAGTAAACACATTTCGAGCGGTTGTATAGATATTCAGATAACAAATATAGATAAGGTTATTATGTCATCAATTAAACGTTACTTTATGAATGTGAGGAACTTTCGTGTTAAAGATTAAATGGAATGTGCAGATGAAAATATTAGCGGGATATCTTATTGTGATATTTTTCCTGATTAGTTCAATTGGGTTGATACATTATAGAATCTCCTCTATGCAAGCTGAGATCAAAACGATAACCGAACATGATCGGGATATCTCCGACCTGACGAACAAACTCGAAGCGCATGTTATTAATATGGAAACAGGACAACGTGGGTTTGTCATTACTGGCAACGCTATTTATCTAGAGCCATATACACAAGCGAAGTTGAACTGGGAAGATACGTATAACTTGTTATTGGAACAAGTAGTTGACAATCCCAAACAAATTCAAAATCTAAAGTCTATTCATAATCATATTAACGAATGGATTACTTCAAATGGTGAACCTATCATTGAACTCAAAAGATCAAATCTTGAGCAAATAATCACTGAGTCTTTTAATGAGAATGTAGGTATTAAACAAATTGATAATATCCGTGCTCAAGTGGGTAACTTCCGGGATATTGAAAACCAGTTATCGACAGTCCGAATCACAGATCAAAATCATAATAATAAAATGCTTGTTATTTATTTATATGTGATCGGCTTTCTACTCATTATTTTATCGTTAATTATCGCTTTTATAACTTCTAAATACATTGTAAGAACAATTAAGGATATTACGACAGCTATACAAGAGATCGCGGTTAGCGGAGGCGGAAATTCCGGTAGAAGAATTCAAATCAAGACTCAAGATGAGATCGGTGAATTAGGCAAGGTAACGAATGTACTTCTGGCAGAACATCAACAACAGAGCAATCTTTTGAATCAAGTAGCGGAAATGGGTATTATGTTTCATGGTGTTAAAGATTCTGTGGAACTTTCTGAACGTTTTCTTTCCAAGTTATCTTCAATTATTGAGTTTCAATATGGTGCTTTATATATCCAGAGCGAACGACATCATTCAATTATGTATATTAAAACAGCATCCTATGCTGGAACAGGGATGTCCATCGGTAAGAAAAGCTTCCTGCTAGGGGAAGGATTGATTGGACAAAGTGCAAAGGATAACAAAATTATTGAGCTGGACACTGTTCCATCCGATTATGTAAAGATTGATTCAGCATTAGGAGAGACTGATCCTCACTCGATCTATATCATGCCTATTGAATTTCAGGGTCAAATATTAGCTGTTCTGGAGCTTGCCTCTTTGAGTAAATTTATGTCCCAGGACAAAATGATTCTCAAGGAAATTGTTGCACCATTTGGATCCGTTGTGCAAAATGTG
Organism: Paenibacillus sp. Y301; assembly: GCF_059445505.1. NCBI lineage: Bacteria > Bacillati > Bacillota > Bacilli > Caryophanales > Paenibacillaceae > Paenibacillus > Paenibacillus sp. Y301. The sequence continues at coordinate 61,552 of NZ_JCAIUL010000007.1, forward strand.
TTGAGCCATACGGAAATTCAGGAGTTATATCGTGAATCAAGTCACCTGAATGAGGAGCTTCAAGTTCATGCTGAAGAGCTCGAAAATCAATCCGAAGAGTTACGAAGTGTGAATAACCAATTAGAAGAGCAGAATCATTACATCCGGATAAAATCAGTAGAGTCTGAGAATTCTCGTATTGAGATGGAGCGATATGCAGAACAGGCCAAATCCAATTCGAATTATAAATCACAATTTTTAGCTAATATGTCACATGAACTCCGAACACCGCTGAACAGCATGCTCTTGTTCTCACAATTTTTAGAAGAAAACAATAATGGTACTCTGACTGAAGAAGAATTAGGATATGTGAATTATATACATTCGAGCGGGCAGGATCTTTTAAACTTGATTAATGATATTCTAGATCTTTCCAAAGTTGAGGCAGGAATGATTAATGTAGTCCTAGAACCCGTTAATATAACGGAAATTCCACAGATTATGAACCAGCATTTTGCCTCACTTACACAGAAAAAGCAGCTTGAATTCAATATTGTAGTAGACCCGGATCTTCCGAATATTATTGTGACGGATGAGATTAGGCTACAGCAAATTCTCAAAAACCTGATTTCTAATGCAATTAAGTTTACAAGCAAAGGTAGCGTAGAGTTTAGAATTCAGAAATCTGTAGATGACAAATTGGGGCATGCAATGGATGGTATTCAGCTATGTGAGTCTATCAGTTTTATAGTTAAGGATACAGGAATTGGTATAGCAGCAAACCATATAGAACAGATATTTGAAGCTTTTCATCAAGCTGATGGAACGATTGAACGGGAGTATGGAGGAACCGGTTTAGGGCTTTCCATATCTCGTCAACTTGTGAAGCTATTAGGAGGAAACATTTACGTAGATAGTAAGGAAAACGAAGGCAGTACATTTACCGTTATTCTACCTATTAACCCTAATGGTGATATTCAATCGGATGTAAACCAAGAAATGATAGCCGTAACCAAAGAAGGTTTCACTTCTGAAGGAGAAGAAGGAGAAGGAGAGACAAGGAAACCTCTTTCTGATCAACCGGAAAAGAATTCGACTCTCTTTGAAGAAAAACATGTACTTATTGTTGATGATGATGAACGTAATTTGTTAGCTTTAACTCCGCCACTAAAAAATAAGGGCATGATTGTTTGTACCGCTACCACAGGTCAGCATGCCATTGATTTAATTAACGAACAGGACTTTGATATTGTACTCATGGATATTATGATGCCGGGAATGAACGGATACGAAGCTATTAAGATTATTCGCAATATGCGATCGGAGTTACCCATTGTTTCCGTTACAGCAAAAGCAATGAATCAGGATCGTTTGGATAGTTTGGAAGCCGGCGCTTCAGACTTTATTAGCAAACCATTGAATTTGGAACAATTATTTTCAGTTATGCGTGTATGGTTGAGTAAATCATGATGGGCGATCATCTGGATCAACCTTCGTCTATGAGTCATGAGTCTCTTGATGAATCGGATAGGGAACGATTCGAACTGGATCTGTTCTTGGAGACATTTTATAGATTAACGGGTCATGACTTTCGAAATTATAGTCTTCTTCATATCCTTCGTCGTCTTAAGACTCGTATGGCTAAAGAAGGGCTGCCCACCTTGACCCTACTTTTAAATAAAATTATTCATGAACCGGAGTTCGTACCCGACATCTTAAGTGATTTCTCCATTCAAGTAACAGAAATGTTTCGGGATCCTTCATTTTTCCATGCTTTTCGCAAAGAAATCGTTCCTAAACTCCGCGATTATAGATCAATTTATATTTGGCATGCGGGTTGTGCTACTGGTGAGGAAGCAATATCCTTGGCGATCTTATTAAGTGAAGAAGGATTGTTAGATCGAGCAAAGATCTATGCAACAGATATGAGTCAACAAGCTATCGATACGGCTAAACAGGGTAAAATTCCACTGCAGCGAATGAAAGTATATAATCGTAATTATATACTGGCAGGTGGTAAGCGGAGTCTGTCAGACTATTATTCTACAGATGAGCATTACGCTTATATTTCGCCTCATATCGTGGAATCCATTTCTTTTGAAAAACATAATTTGGCTACAGATGGGTCTTTTCAAGCATTCCATGTGATCTTATGTCGTAATGTCCTTATTTATTTCAACAAAAGTTTACAAAATAGGGCCCATCAATTATTTATAGATAGTCTTCGTGGGGATGGTTTCTTATGTCTCGGCCATAAAGAATCTATCCTTTTTAACAACAGCCAGCATATATATCAGACTGTTAATTATGAAGAAGTCATCTACCAGAAGAATAAAACCAATCAACAAGGTGAGCCTTGTTGATTGGTTTTTTCAAATAGCCATTTAATGATTATTATGGAACTTACCGCGCGATGGAAGAACTCTATAAAGCGGGTAAAATCAAAGCAATCGGGGTATTTGATTTTGAACTGACTCCAGAGGATACTTTAATATGATACTAAAGCAATAAAATAAGGATGCTCTTCAGCTAATTGAAGAGTATCCTTATTTTATTTGAATTCATACTTCATCCACTTTCTGTATATTTTAACATTCAAATCGGCTGCAGCTCATTTCCACCTAGGTTCCCGGTTTTTTGAGACCAGCGACTTATGACATATATTTATAATAATACATATAATTACTAATACCCTGTGAGAAACAGGGTAGGAACATGTTGCGGAGTTACTCTATATACTTCCGATCGATCGGTGAGCATGGTTTTCATGTGTTCTTCTCATTACACGTGCTAGACGGTCGTCAAGAGAGACGTCCAACTCGCACGAAGTCGGCTTTCAAAGGAGGCGACCTTTATGAATACGATCTGGTCCATTCGAACCGGAATTCGGGATTTCCTTGAGGCCATCTATCGAACTTGCCATTCATGGATTGAGAAATATCCGTTTATCAAAACGGCGTATACGATTGTTTCCTGCTTTTCGCTAATCATGTTTGTTTTAAGCTTGTTTTTCGTTAAAGACGCTCGTACCATGATGGTTCAATATTTATGGTCGTTTTATGTGCTACTGCAATTTTGGGTTCTGTGCCGAAGCAAAACGATGCCGTGGAAGCTGATCGCTTTGTTTGTTCTGGCAGGCGTTATATTTGTTGTACCCTTCACATCGATTACGGTCAATACTCTTCACGTGCTTTTCGGCGGGGAAACATCCGACACATGGTCCATTGCCGTTATCACGCCAATTTTCGAAGAATTGTGGAAGCTCCTTCCACTAGGCATTTTTCTGTTGTTCTCACGTAAAGCTTCCGCCTTAAGTTTAAGCGATTATACGCTCATCGGCGCGGCAACCGGAGTCGGCTTCCAACTGATGGAGGAGCTTTCTCGAAGGTGGATAAGTTCGGGAAGTGTTGACTACGGCTCTACATGGCTGGGCGGTGAAACAATTCACTGGGACTTATTCTCGCTGTTTCCAGGGCGTTTCGAAGAAAGTTTTTTTCCGACGTTGATGACCGTTGGTCATCCCGTACATACCGCGATGATCGCGCTTGCGTGCGGAATTGCCTATCGGCTGCGGACAAGACTGACGACATGGGTTTTACTGTTCCCTATCATCATTTTGCTTTTGTCCATTCTAGATCACGCGGCCTATAACGGTCAGGGCCAGCTACCGAAATGGGTGTTTCGGCTTCATGATTGGACTGGTAGCGGTTATAAAACTCAGTCGGCTTTCCTGTGGATGCTGGCCGTATCGATTTTTGCCGATTACTGGTCATTGAACAAAATACGAAACCGACTTCCGTCGCTACCGAACGAGCCTCTTCTTAATCCGTTTACTGAACTGTGGAATATGTCCCGCTCGATATGGTTGGACCGAGGGAAATTCACATATTGGCTCGGCTTTTACCGGGAGCGCAGAGAACTTGGATTTCATATGCTTTATGGCAATAATGAAGCAGCCGGTAGAGAGGGGCCAGTCCATGCTCGGGTTAAAGCTCTTTGCCAGGCACTGACCGGACTCGCTGTAATTCTACTTGTTGCCGTTCTGTTCGCAGGTTTCGGTGCTCATACGGGTGGAGGCGAAACGGCATGTTTCGCCTGCCTTTTCGATTCGCTTCAAAATTGGTGGGATCGGCTGGAATGGTATGAACAGGGTGCGATCGTGCTCGGGGCTCTTGCCTTGTCACTGTTGTTCGTCGGATTCTGGCCGGCACTAGGCGTCGCGTTAACAGGCATGGGAATCGCCGGAGGCGGACATGAGATCGCCGGTTATATCCGCGATCCGAAGAAGTTGCTAACTCCCGAAAATGCGCTTTCCGTGGCTATAGGCATTGTATTAAGCCGAATACCATTCGGCAAAGCGTTAGCATGGGCTGGAAAAAAAGGACGCAGCTATGTGCGTAAGCTTCTGGATAAGCTCGGTTCTCGGAAGCCGGATATTGACGTCCCGAATAAACAGAAGCCTCCGGGGATGTCAAAAGAGGAATTGGATAATATTAGGGAGTCATCTCCGGAATACTATAAAGACTTGATGAACAAGTATGGTGATGAAGGAAAATACTTTAATAGACCTCCGGAAGAGTATGACAGTTTAGCTGAAGATCCAGCTAAAAATTTTAAAATTAATGAAAAATCAAAGATCGAGAGACAAGCTGGCTTAGAGTTAGAGGCAAGAGGGGATTTACCTGGTCCTATAATCAGGGATCCTAATCCAGCTGGAGCAGAGTTTATTGACGCTGCAGGTGTAAAATGGGACGTAAAAGGATGGTACTCTAAATTTGCTCCAAAGGGGTACTCATTGGAAAAGGCAGTTGCTGATATTCAAGAGTCTCTTTCCAAAGGTGAAAATGTAATCATAGATTCTACAAAAATGTTCCCTGAACATATTAAAGAAGTAAGCGAGGCAGTTAACAAATTAGGTTTAAGTGATAAAATATTGTGGTGGCCATAACTTAAATATCCGAAAGGAAGGTTTGCATGGATAATGACAGCATATTTATGAAGCATAGCCAATGGGCAGATTCAGATGGTGAAACAGGTGAAAAATTAGAAATTGAACAAAGAGAAATGTCCAAATTAGAGGTTACGGGTATGAATCTAAGTTGTTCATTAATTGTAGAATCAAATGTGAACCATTCAATCTTAACTAATAATGACATGAGTGATTGCTATTTTTTAAGTACTTCGTTTGATGAAGCAAATCTCTCGGAAAGTATGCTAAGTAAAACCGTATTTGATTTCGCGTCATTAAAAAATTCGATATTGAAAAATTGCATAGGTATAAAGGCGTCATTTGAAGATGCAAATCTTAGCTTTGCTGACTTATCTGGGTCGGATTTTCGTCGAGCCTCTTTTCGTAGAGCAAATTTAAGTCACGCAAATTTTTCTAACGTTGATTTGACAAGCGCATTACTTGAAGGAGCCCTTCTCTATGGAACTAACTTTAAAGGTGCAAAAGGGATTGATGAAGTGTCTGCCCAACATATTTTTGTTGGAACAGAAGAGGAACCAATTAGGTTGGAAGGCGATGAGATTCACAAATGGTTGATAGAGCAGATAAGTGGGTAACACTCAACTAGGAGATAAATTTATTTAATTGGGCTCGATAGAAGAGAATATCTCTGCTGATAGTGGTTACAACCATTTTAAAAGGCATCTTCATAAACTATATGAGGCTGTTGAAACGAAACAATTCACTTATACTTCTGAAGCACTGGCTCGCAACTTGTTTAGTAATGAGGAACATATCAAACAAAGTGAGCAAAAGATTATCAATGCATTTAACAATGGTTTTAATGATTTCTACGATCAATTGAAACAAGTATACTTATCAGGACTATTAGAAGAAGGAAAGTATGAGAATGGCTGGATCGAATGGGATAAAGAAATATAATCAAAAGCCGCAGTGAGTGGCTTTTTTTTACTTTCTCCTAATTATCTATATTGATTCTATCATTTTTCGCCGAGAGGACGCCCACTTCTATAAGTAGTGAGGTGAATCGGCGACCTCCAGAATAATCCCACAAGATGTTCTTCCCTTCTTATATCTTAAGAGGTACAATAGAGTTAGAACATACGTTCTCATTATGCAACTGTAAGGGGGTGAAGCTTTGTCAGATTCAAAGTCAATGTACAGAACCCATCAAGTGTGGATTAAACCAGGTCATCGCTTGTTTGCATACCTCGATCAAGCATGTCAGGATGCCAAGAATCTGTATAACACGACCAATTTTTACATCCGACAGATCGTTACCGCTTTTGGGAAGAATGAGCCTCTTCAGCCGTTGCAACAGGAAGTTCTGGACACGCTGGCATCCCATATTGACGTCATGAACGAACGAAGAAGAGATAACAACCGTTCCTATCCGTTCAAGCTACCCTCGCAAGAGAGTCCTTTTGTTCACTATAACTTCTTGGATGCTTTGTTCAAAGTGATGAATCAAATCGATTATCGGGCGCTCCCAACGCAGTGCAGTCAGGGAATCATGAAGGTGGTGTTCCACAATTGGAATGCCTTCTTTGCCAGTATCAAGGACTACCGCCAGCATCATGAGAAGTACAACGGCAAGCCACATATTCCAGGGTACGCTCGGAACAGGGTGAAGGAAGTCATATTCTCCAATCAGGATTGTGTGATCAAAGAACGGAAATGTCTCAAGTTTCCAAAGACCAAGCTACAACTGAACATCGGTAAACTGGGCTGTACTGACGGGCAACTGATGCAAGTGCGTGTTGTTCCAAGCCATGGACAATACGTGGTTGAAATGATCTTCGCTTATCCTATGGAAAAGAAGGAAGTGGTACAAGAACACGTGCTGGCCATAGATCTTGGCGTCGACAATCTTGCAACCATCGTCACGACGACCGGAGCGAAACCGCTCATCGTGAAGGGCAAGATCGTTAAAGCAATCAATCAGTATTACAACAAGATGAAGGCGTACTATACCCGCATTCTTCGTCAGGGCAAGGAACTACGCGAAGGAGCGTACACGTCCAGACGATTAGAACGACTCCATTTGGATCAAAGACATCTTCCACAAAGTAAGTCATCATATCGTTACGTTGGCAGTGGAGCATAACATCGGTACGATCGTCATCGGACATAACGATGGATGGAAGCAAGCGCCCGGGATCGGACGACGAAACAATCAGTCCTTCAGTCATATTCCCCATCAGATGCTCATCAAGATGATCAAGTATAAGGCAGAAGAACAGGGAATAGTCGTTATCCTGACCGAAGAGGCGTATACCTCGAAAGCTAGCTTCCAAGATCTAGACCCATTGCCGAGTTATGGCGAAAAGGCGACATGGACCTTCTCAGGCAAACGGATGTATCGCGGTCTGTATAAGAATTGTAAGGGCTTAGTACATGCCGATGTAAACGGAGCAGCCAATATTATGCGAAAAGTATTCCCAAACGTATCCGCCAAAGGAGCGAATGGGATAGAGGGGTTGGATGGTAACCAGACCATCAACGTGTCAACTCCACTGGTGTTAAGCATCCTGAATTAAGTTGGATGATACATCAGAAACCCCCACTTCAGCCAAAGCGACAGCGTTGGTAAGTGGCGGGAGTATTCATTGGATGTATAATCCTGAACCTTCATAACATAAAAAGAACAATCTCTTCAGTACAGAAGAGATTGCCCTTTAATATAAAGCTAGATTCTATAGATACCCTACAGCAGTAAGTAGTCTCTTTAACATTACCGTTGCTTGGGCTCTTGTCGCATACCCTTGTGGTACAAACTTCGTTGTAGATACTCCCTGGATGATGCCCGCATTAACAGCTCTCGATACTGATTCAAGCGATTGAATCTTACCGCGATCACTAAATTTGGATAGTGTTGCTGTAGGCGTACTTGTGTTGGTCGTCTTATACCCTGCATAATCCATAGCCCGAACCATCATAATAGCCATTTGTTCACGCGTGATAAAGCTGTCAGGTTTAAACATCCCATCCGTAAAACCATGAATTATACCTACTTTCGTAGCAGCTCCAATGTATGAACCCGTAGTGGATGTTAACTTTACATCACGGAAACGCGCTGCTGCTTCCGAATCACCTGATAATCCAAGTGCCTTCGCAACAAATACAGCAAATTCCCCCCGTGTAATATTTTTACTCGGTTCAAAGGCAACCTGTGATCTTCCACTCACAATAAACTTGGCCACCAATTCATTGATCGCTTCCTTAGCCCACGGTTCAACAACATCCCCATAAGATTTGCTATTTGTTACCCCTGTTACTATATAATTTTCCTTTACGAATGCATGTAAAATCGTACTGTTAGTCAACTTCTCAACTTTTGTCGGTACAAATGAGATTTGAGCAGTAGATTTATCAAAATATACAAGCGAAGTCGTAGCCGCATTTACTGCTTTTGTTGTACGAAGCAAATACTCACTTGATACTTTTAAAGGTATAGACTTCCCAGAAGTAGTATTCTCAGCAGATACGTAGAATTCAGTTGTGTCAACAACCATTGTAGCTCCAGCTTGACTTATTTGTTTCATGATATCAGATACAGCACTTGTTGGGACCTTCTCAATCTGAATCCATATCATACTCGTTGAATTCGTTGAATTAAGATCTCTCATAATATTGCTGACTTTAAAGCTTGCTAATGGCACACTATAAATGCTGTCCCCTAGTTTAACTGCGAATTGTGCTTGTTGGTTCTTAGATAATGCCTCTTGAATCGCTTGAAGAGGAATTCCTACATAGGCTGCTCTTTCTGAGGAAGGCACTTCAAACGCAATTGTTTTACTTGCCGTGGTCATCATGTAATCAAATGCTATTTTCAATTTTGCTGAATCAATCATGTACCGTTTAGTACTTTGACTATATTTGGAAGTGATATTTCTAGTTGTTACATCACTTGAATTGAGAACATACATCATCGTACCAAACTCGCTAGCATTTATCGTACCTAGATTACCAGGCTTAGTACTCGTATTGGTCGTTAAATTCTGTACATCAAGATTACTGAAAGAGGGAATAACATTCCCTAAGTTATCTTTAATTGTATTGTATCCTGAACTAAAAGATACTTGTACTCTCTGACCAATTAGAACTTGAGATGATAGATGTAGAGTAAGCGTACTTCCACTTAAGGAAGATGATTGAATAGATCGAGCAAGGTTATCCACTCTCACTGAAAATAATGAATTTAGTTCATTTGTACTTAATGAACTTGTTAAACTATTAGTAAATTGAATCGTCAATGTATCGCCTTTGACTATGGCAGATCTCACTTCACGCACCAGTGTGCCGAATGTGACACTGACAGGCTCTAGGTTGAGGTGAGTAGCGGAATTACCGTTAAGATCCGTGATTCTAGCACTTCCAATACCCGGAACATATGAGATGGACACATTTTGGCTAGTAGTAATCGAAGATGAAAGTGTCAGCTGGACATTATCTTCCATTACCTGAATGCCCGTTACATATACTGGTAAATTATTCACTAATACAGATATCTGATTCTTCATTGGTATATTAGTATTCTTTAATGGTTCATTATATTTCATATATATTTTGTTACCCGAACCTTCAGCTCCCATAAAAACAGGTGGTTTCGTATCATACGTATTTCGCACATAGAAATCCGTGAATTCTGTAATATTCTGACCACGGAAATCTTGTATAGGATAAGAACCTACTCGATAAGATATACGAACTACATCTCCATCAGGAATGGAACTATCAAGGGTAAAATACAACATAGATCCGCTTTGGCTGATACTACGCACGCCCACCGAGCTTCCGTTCACTGTCACAGTGAATTGATCGTATGCATTAGAAGAGGGTGATTTCAAACTCTCATTAAACATTAGGGATAGTGTCGTCCCATACACTGAGCCTTCTTTGGGTTTAGGTAGTACGGTGTCCATGTTGTTCGCAACCGTTTTATTAGTAAATGAAGCCGCTCTATTCATAGATTGATCCTGAATCGGGTTACCCAAACTTGCGGTATAAGAAATTTGAACGTTCTGACTAACCGCAACGCCAACTTCTAAGACAACATAAACGCTATCCCCTATGATGTAAGAACTGTTTACTCGACGATTCTCACTATTAACAAGCACGGTGAAATTAGAGCTATGAGGATTATTACTAACATCAAGTGTCTCATTATATGCAAGTCGAATAGTATTATTCGTATACATTTGTGCTGTCTGCAGAACAGGTATCGTCTTATCAGCTAATACCGTGTTGAAATACCATATTGAACTGCCACTAAATCCTGGAAATGTAATATTAGGATTGACCTTATCAACCAAGGTATCGGCTGCAATTTCAACGTAATAGCTAGTATCAGCTCCCAATGTGCTTATAGGTCTAAATCTAACTTCATTACCATTGATTGTTGGAGTGCTGATACGTATAATACTGCCCCCCACCTGTTTCAAGACAATCTTGTCATTATAGATGCCATTTCTAAACGCAACATCTTTGTTAAATGTTATTACCAAATCACTAGCTACAGCCGTTACTGTGGCTCCTTTTGTCGGAGACAACTTTGAAACAATTAGAGAACCAGATGATGCAGTAGCTGCAACTGTTTTAAATCCCCAATCATTTATCATTGGCGACAGATTATTATATGAATCCTTAAACGCACCTGTTGGAACTGTTATTGTATAAGCTGTGTCATACATCAGCATACTTGGTAAGCTAATACTAATAGTACTTCCACTCGACGAGTTGGAGACACTTGCTTTATTTACAGGTATAACTAAAGCTCTACTATCGTTAACATTACCTGGTGAGACAACAATGGATCCACTCCCCACCATCATTGATCGATCAAATGACATTTGTATCGTAGTATCGATCGGAACATTCACTCCATTATTACTTGGAGACAATGGACTACTAACTATCGCTTGGCTCTTTGTTGAAAAGGACCAATTCATACTCTCTACTAGATTCCCACTTGAGTCTTTAAAAGCTCCTCTATCCAACCACACATCATATTGGGAGCCCTCTTCTGTCTTCATCACATTTATGGCATTCGTGTCACTAACTGTAACTACAGCCTCTCTTCCATCTTGCGAGAGCTGAACAACCGAATCTTGTATGTTAACTTGATACCTAGACACACCATTCTTTGTAATCTTAATTGTGCCGGATTCTTTAGCTACAGAATCACTAAAGTTAAGCTTGAATTTAAACGAATTCTGTCCTAACAAATCAACCGGTTGACCATAAGTTGAGAAACTTACAGTAACGTTACTACCCATACTTGTTACTGAGGGCTGGTTTGTTAACGAAGTAGCGTTTACAGGTAATACTTGTGCTGAAGTGGCCGCATGTACATTGGCACCTCCTAAGATTCCCTCTAGTGCTACTCCAAAAATAATCTCAGTTATTAAGAGTGCCGCCATAAGGAACGATAACTTTTTCTTCATATTAGATTACGATCTCCCTTCAACCTCATAATTACTTACTTCACACGTTTATAAACTTTTTACTAATAAGTATGTGTCTTGGACCCCACCGCAAAGCATATACTACTTATTTCGGCTGTATGGCTATTAAAGTTTAGTAGAACATATGTACATGTTCTAAACTCAATAGTAACCTGAAGTATTTATAGCTCTTATCTAAAATCTGCAAGGGATTCATTCTGTTGTATCTCTTAGATTCATATGTGAATGATTTCACAAGGGTAATTTCTCAAAAGTTTCATATCATAATTTCAAACACAAAAGGCACGTGCAGCTTAACACGTACCTTTTGTAATAATCTAATATTAAATTCCTGCTTGTTCTCTTAATGCGCTTGCTTTGTCGACTTGTTCCCAAGGTACATCAAGATCAGTACGACCGAAATGACCATAGGCTGCTGTCTGTTTATAAATCGGACGACGTAAGTTAAGCATATTTATAATTCCTGCTGGGCGAAGATCGAAATTATTTTGAATAAGTTCAACTAACTTTTCCTCACTTACTTTACCCGTGCCATAAGTATCTACATTAATAGATACTGGAGTAGCTACACCAATGGCATAAGCCAATTGAATCTCGCATTTATCTGCAAGGCCAGCAGCTACCAAGTTCTTAGCTACGTAACGTGCTGCGTAAGCTGCAGAACGGTCTACCTTCGTAGGATCCTTACCCGAGAATGCACCGCCTCCATGACGTGCATAACCACCGTATGTGTCTACAATGATCTTACGTCCTGTTAGACCCGCATCACCTTGAGGACCACCAATAACAAACCGTCCTGTTGGGTTGATGAAATACTTCGTCTTATCATCAAGCAATTCAACTGGAACAACTGGAAGAATAACATGTTCTCTAATGTCAGCTTGAATTTGTTCTAACGAAATTTCTTCTGCATGTTGCGTAGATACAACAATCGTGTCTACACGTACTGGCTTATCATCCATATATTCAATCGTCACTTGCGTTTTACCATCTGGACGCAAGTAGTCAAGTGTTCCATCTTTACGTACTGCAGAAAGCTGACGTGCAATACGGTGAGCTAACGCGATAGGAAGTGGCATCAATTCAGGAGTCTCATTTGTAGCAAAACCAAACATTAACCCTTGATCTCCTGCACCAATATCCGCGGTTTCCTTATCCATTTGATCAACATCACGGTTCTCTAATGCAGCATTTACACCTTGGGCTATATCAGCAGATTGCTCATTCAATGAGCTGAGGACAGCGCATGTATTATAGTCAAAGCCATATTTAGCGCGTGTATATCCAATTTCCTTAATGGTGTTTCTTACAATAGACGGAATATCTACATATTCTGAATTGGTACTAATTTCTCCAATAACTAGAACTAGTCCTGTAGCTACAGCTACCTCGCATGCAACACGTGCATTAGGATCGTTCGCCAAGAATGCATCCAACACCGCATCAGAAATCTGATCGCATATTTTATCTGGATGTCCCTCAGTAACGGACTCAGATGTAAACAGATGACGTCCTTTAATTGACATAGTTTAACCTCCCAATAAGCAAAAAATGAACCTTCTCCAATTGGAAAAGGTTGCTTTACAATCCTCACAGGTCATATTAACTTATTTGTCAATCGGTGTCAATCAATCTGAATCTATTCCTATATCATAAATAGCGTACATAATGCAGTGATTCATAATATATATATAAAGTTTATAATAGAAAGCTTTGCTCAGCCTGACGAATTAATCTTTTGGTGATTTCGCCACCCACGGACCCATTTTCTCTAGAAGTTAGATGTCCCCAACTAGTACGTCCATGCTTTGAATAACCATCTACTTGTCCTAGATCAGAAGCAAATTCAGTATCCAGCCCATTCGTAGTTCTGTAGTTACCTACTTGAAGTCCAAATTCCGCAGCAATTTCATATTTCATTTGATCAATCATCTGTCGACTTTCTGGTACAACTCTCCGGTTATTTCTAGCCATTATAATGAGCACCTCCTGCATGATATCTTACAAGAGTATTATTTGCATTAGGATTCGAATTACACGTATAAAAGATTGTTACTTTTGGCAATAATGAGGGTAGATCTTATTGTATTGAATATCCACCACGAACCATAACAATTAAGTTGTACTTGTTACCATCTTGAACCCTAATTCCTCGTCCATCTCTGGGAAATGATAATAAATGATTTGTAGTAATGGCTTGTCCATTTGTTACATCTTTACCTTCCGTTAAATCGGCTGCACCACTTGTATCCAATGTATACATTACCGCCTTACCGGTTCTAACGATGAATTCAGCTCCTGCGTCCGCTATTAGCTTTTGACCTGGCATTACATCTACGATAACAATCGCATTATTTGTACTTGTATTCGTATTACCATTATCCGTTGGAATCGATGGTACTGGATTAGATGGCGTTGGATTAGTTGGAATAGGAGTTATTGTACCTACACCCAAAGCTTTTTGTATTTGTTGATCTACGTAACTTTTAGTAACAACAGGGTCTTCAGAGGTACCAGGTTGAGTTGTGGCTCCTGCACCACTGGCTGTGTTATTTAATAGGGAACCAACCCATAATCCACATCCTAGTAATGCCAAAGACAATGATATTTTCAAAATACGTTTCATTATTTCCCTCCTACAAATTTTGGGTTAGTGACTTTAAATTAAAAAAAAGCCCGCCCTAAGGGCGGACTTTTTAGTACTTCTTCATCTTACAATTAATTAATGTAAGCTTCGAAGAAAGTGTCATTTCCAGATACTACGTTACCAGCAACATCATCTTTGATGGAGCTTGCGTAAGGATTAACACGAACTTGTAGAACATTACCTGCATATTTAGTTTGAGCAGCTGCAGAAAGACTCAATGTTACGAGTTTCTTATCAGTGCCTGATACTGCTAAAGTATAGTCAGTACCATATACCAATGCTGTGCCATCAACTACTACTTGGATATCAGTTTGAGCAGCTGCATCAAACGCAATATCTTCTGTAAATGTGATATTTACAGTAGCGTAAGTAGCACCAGTTACTGTTTCTTTACTAATTTCTTTAATTGCTGGAGCGATCTTATCTACTACTGTTGAAGTTTTTTCAGTATCAACTTGTTTACCAGCTGCAGTTGCAAGGTAACCCTTAGCTTTAACTGTTACAGTAACAGCAGTACCTTTGTAAGTACCAGTGGAATCAAGTTTGTTGCTGTCTGCCAAAGTCAATACGACTTTCTTGCCATCAACAGTTGCAGTAGAAACAAGAAGTTCTTCACTTCCAGCTTTAACTACAAATTGAGATGGTGTAGCAGAACCGGATTGTAGCGGTTGATTGAACATAACTTCAATCTTGTCATTAGCAGTTGCGTTAGCAACAGCATCAGATACAATAGCGTCAGCTGGAGCTAGAGTAATAGATTCTTGTAGCATATTTTTAATGAAGTTACCAGCAAGATCCTTCACAGCTGACACTCTGATACCTGTAACATCAGTACCTACAACCATATCAGATGGGAATACGATAATTGCCGCTTTACCATCAGCAGAAACAGTCAGATCAGCACCAGAAGGAAGAGCTTTCCAAGCACCAGATTTATCTTTGTAAGTATATCTGCTTTCTTCAACGATTGAATATTCACCACTAGTTGTCATAGCTTCGCTGAAGTTAACAACGATGCCATTACTGCTAGCAATGTAAGTTACTGATTCAACTGTAGGAGCACTAGCATCTCCGACTTCAAGAACTTTAGAGTAAGGAACAAGAACATTTCTCAATGTTGTTGTGTCTGTAACTCCATTAATTTCCAAAGTATAACTTTTACCTTCATCAAGTGCTTTGTATAGATTTACGTTTACAGTTTTAGCATCTTTCACAGTAACAGTTTTCAAAGAATACACTACTTTACCATCAGCATCTTTGATTACATAGTTAGCTGCAGCAGTTGCAGTAGAAGCTACAACATTTTTAGAATATTTAACAACGATATTCTTAAGATCGTCAGAAAGTGTAGCATTCACAACTTCTGGACGAGTCTGGTCAACTACTGGATTAACTGCGATTTTAGTGTCAGCAGCGATTACGTTACCAGTGTAATCTTTAACTCCAGTTACATACAAATCAGTTGCATATACCAAACGGTTAGCTTCTGAGAAAGTGAATCTGTATGTGTCATCAGACAAAGCTTTCACTTCGCTAGCTACCACTTTATTACCACCACGCAACCAATGAACATTGGATGCCAATACAGTAGCTTTATCAACTGGCTCACTGAATTTCAAAGTAATTTCTTCAAAAGTTGCTTTTTCAACACTTGCAATTGTAGGAGCAGTTTTGTCTTCTACTACTGTGAATTTCAAGTCAGTTGACAAGTTCTTCAATGTAGAGAAATCTTGAACGCCAGCTACTGTTACAGTGTGTTCAGCATTTTCCAAAGTGTTGTACAATTTCAAGATCACAACATTACCTGTGATTTCAGTTGTTCCAGTAGTTGTTTTACCGTCAACTTTGAAGTTGTTAGAATTAGCAGCTTTAACTGGTTCGCTGAAAGTGATTTTGATTGTTTTGTTACCTAATGCTTGTGCACTTGTAGCTACAGGAAGCGCTGCATCAACTGGTGTGAACTTCACATCAGTAGCAGTGATTACTTTGCTAGCTGCACGAACGTTAGCAACAGACAATTTGTATTCTTTTTGGTTAACTAGACCTTCATTTGAATAAGTTGCTTTTTCAACTGTCAATGTTGCTACTTTTTTGTCATCAGACAATGCAACTTCAGTTACAGTTGGATTACCTTCACCAGTGATACTGTAGTTACCTGCATCAGTAGCTGTTACTACATCAACTTGACCGTCATATTTAACTGTTACTTCACGAAGGTTGCTTGCAGATACTGTGTCAACTTTAGTTGCATCAGTTACTGCAGGAGTATTCAATGCTGCTTCAGCTGCAAATGCTGCTTCTACTAACAATGAACGAGTTGCGTTTGCTTGGAAGTTAAGATCCTTGCTAAGCAATCCAGCGTTGATTGCTGCTTGAACGGAACCTTTAGCCCATACAGTAGCAGTGTTGTCTGTAGTTGTAGGAATTTCAAGATTCATCGCCTTAACTAGAACTTCTGCTAATTCTTGAATAGTAACACTAGCTTTTTGGTTGAACAATTGTTTAGTCAAGTCTTGACCTTGCATAACACCAGCAGCAGTTACTGCTTCGATGTATGGTGCTGCCCAGTTCTTAGGATTGCTGTAACCAGCATCTTTATAAGAAACCTTGTCTGTTACTTCTTTCAATCCAGTTACTTTAGTGATAACTTTCGCGAATTCAGCGCGAGTCATGTTATTTTCAAGTCCTGCAGTACCATCTGGATAACCAGTGAAGATACCTTTAACTTTCAATTCGTTAAACTTGTCTTGTGTGGATAGTGTTGCAGTATCTGCGAATGCTACAGAAGCAAACATTGAGAATGCCATTGCTGTAGATAAAGCTACTGATAAAATTTTCTTCATAACCTTTTTTTCTCCTCCTTGGGCGTACATTACATTATTATTTTCTTTAATTGGGTAGCTCGTGTTACTCATTGGCCGATACACCCCCTTTCTCGAGTTGAGCAAATAAATATAAATGATGTCTGTGACGGGTATCACAGAAACTGGTAAGCGACAATCAGAAAACATAGACTAGCTTCCAAGCCTACTTTAAGTATTATACTATGGGTACAAGTTGCAGTAAAGAAAAATTTTCTAATTTATAGAACAATTTTCTTGTGGCGATTGCCCATTGCTTAATGACTCTATATCTTAGACGCATGAGTTTCGAGAAAGTTGCACCTTTATAAAAAAAAAATCAATTTTGTTACCACTTCATTCTGATTTATACAGATTAATTACACATATACCCTACTTCTAACCAATAAACACACAAAAAGACGCCTTATGGCGTCTCTTTGTGTGTTTATTTACAATGTAGTTATTACAATTTGTTACTTAATCTTCATCGCTAATTGAATGATCTGGGCTCTCATCTCAGGACTTCCATTAATATTCTCATACATTTGTTCAATCGATTGTTTATTCTCACGATAGGTTTTCTCGTGCTTTATAGTCACATGCGACCATTCAATGAGATTATTCTCTGCTGTTAACAGTTCGTTGAACGCAGCATGGAATCCTGTCTCTTGAACTAGGCCTTCCATCACTTCTTGAGAAATCCCTCTAACCTTGCGTGTTGTTTCAATTTGCTTCTCCAGCACACTAGCTCTATTCTCAAATACTGTTTTTGCCTTCATATAATCCATCTGAGCTTTAGAATAGATCGATTTCATAAGTAACCTTCACCCTCTAGAAAAAATTAATTTCTTAAACATTGTATCTCATAGAACGTCAAATTACAAAATATAGTTCATGGAAAAGGGTAGAAAACAGGTAGTTTTCTACTCTATTCCATTCCGTACGCTTCTAAATTTTGGGGATTTTTTTCAAATCGGCCATTACTTTAGCGACAATGATTGCCGCATCTGCACGTAGAATATTTGACTTAGGTTTAAATTTATATCCCTTTTTCAGATCATTTGGATCAATAGGACTTCCTAAAATATACCCTTTATCGGCAATAGCTAATATCGATGGTTGAGCATAGTAGTCAATATCCTTATAATCCTCGAAATACTTCTGTAGACCTTTCTCAACCTTATCTCTATCGGTCTCAAGTTTAACGTTCAATGCTCTAGCAATCATTAACGCTGCATCTTGACGTAATATGTTACCTGTAGCACCAAACAAACGCGGCTCTTGTCCGCGAACTATTCCTGCTCTAGCAGCTGTCTCAATGTATCTGAAATCCCATAATCCATCTACGTTAACCGTGTACAACGCTGTTGGAAGATCTGTGAAGTGATTAACCCCTTCATAATTCAATGGTAAATCTAGAACACGTACAATCATGCGAGCGAACTCAGCACGTGTCTCATATAAATCTGTTCCGAATTGTTCATCGGGATCAGATGCGTTCATAACTCCTTTAGCATATATCGTTTCTATAAAGTCTCGACCATAAGGGTGTTCAACGGTATCAGTATACGAATAACCTAGTTTAGCTACTACATAGTATCCGAATTGACTGAATGGAACTTTAATCGTGTGCTTGTTAGCATCTACTACTCCTCCAATATTTTCCCACTGCTGTAATACTGGATCATAATGGAACACAGTGATTAATCGACCACTATCCGTTGCAATCACAGGATCATAATTCAATGTCAAACTACCTATCTTGGAAGGAACTAGTTCCCGACTTGGATCTCTATCATAAAAGGCCTTAATTGGTGCACTAGGAAATTGATATGGATCATTACCTTTTGTCACTGGATCGTAACTTTCTCGTGTACTGATGTCATCAGCTAATCCAGGATCAATCCAGTATACAGGACTTGACTTCACAAATCTATCTTGGAAGTTTCCAATGAATTTTTGTTTACCTGTAGCTAAAACAAAGTCAAAATTGGATGATATTCTGTCATACTCATGACGATCTACAACCCCATCAGTGTTATTCCCAATAGAAAATAGAATATCATGTCCTGAGAACACTTGGTTTTTATATTGTTCTGTAACACTATAATCTTTTCTTAATAATGTTGTTCCTTTAGCAAAGGTCAAATTCAATGCCCCATCAAAAACTTTATGCGAATTCTTCATTGTCTCCAAATATTGTGCCCCAGGAATGCTTGCCGGAACATATTTCACATTTATGGAGTCTTTGAACTGGTCACTGCCCCGTGTGATAACAATATCTATCTTGTTATCCTTACCAGCCTTTAGATTCTTAACAAGAACACGGTAAGCTGGTGCATAATCAATCACGCCGTCGTAATCTGGATCGTAATTAATTTTCTCAGCAGCAACTTTGTTAATGGTAATACTATCAGCATCTTGTGAATAGATAACAACTTCTACAAAGTTCTTATTTACTACACGTTTCTGTGGAAGTGGTTCAAGTACAGTATACGGAATGGCTAATGAATTCACTTCCATGCGATAAATCGCACGTGGTCCATCATATCCTGAGTTATATAAACTGATTGTATATAACTTAGGACTTCCATCTCCGTATATATCTTGATCATTGAGAATAAAGCTGAAATATTGATCTGTATAATTGTAATACACTGTTAATCTTGGTTCATCGGCTTTAATCGTATTAAAGACATCTTTGTTCTCCCATGAAAAAAACTCATTACTTAAATTCCATTCGATATCTTTCATACCCGGCGATTGAATAAGTATCTTATAGTCTGATAAGTCTGCATTCATACTAGAAATAGCAGATTGTACATCAAATTTATTCATACCTAAATCGATAAAGTCAAATGTACCAAATACATTCATCTTTGTTTCTTTAGTCATATATACACTGTTCTTAAGCTGGAAATTAGGGTCTTTCGGTTTAGGATCATCGCGATATGATGTGCTGTATGGAAAAATTCCATCTGATTTGGGAACTGGTATTACAAGTACATTAGTCGGAATGATACTTACCTTCATTTTGCTCTCATATGAAGAGGATGCTGTTCTAACCACTAATTTAATGACGTTATCACCAATAACTAGTGCGCCATTTGTTCCATATACATCTGGTATTGATGACGGATCAAGCATAAATGATGTTTTTGCTGCTCCATTCTGAACTAATTTAACTAACGTATTATTAATATACAAAAACACACTTTGAGAAGTCCCGCTATATACTATCTCAGCATCATTTGCAATATCGAGAAATTGCCCCTTGAGATCATCTAAAGCTGTCATAATCGTATTCTGTCTTATAGCTAAGTCTTTAGTCGTATCTAGTTCAATCTTCATGTCATTATAGACACTATTGAACTGAACATAAGGATCAAATAGAAAATTCACTTTTACTTTTTTCTCAACACCATTTGTGGATAAATATATATTCTGTTCTCCGTTAGCAGGTAATTTAGTGAATTCAATAAATACCCGTTGCAGTGTTATTTGTTCACCATTTACTTTTTTGATAACAGTATCCTTTGCTGAGAGTAGTCTCCAATTATATTCTGAAGAGGCATATGTTACTTTATCAGCAGCATCAGTAATCTTCGTAATATCAACTATAGGTGTGGAGCTATTCGCTACCAGAACTTCTACTGCGAAAGGAACAGACAATATATTCGTTCCTTGCATCGGTGAGCCTGATAGACTCTTAATTTTATCATCCGACAGTTTCGTGTTGTACCCTGATAAATAATTAACTTCATGGATAAAGGCAGTATTCTTATCTCTGAGCCTAAAGCCCATGCTTGCCGACTTGTCTTCAACCTGAGGAGAACTAGTTCTGTTCCATGCACTTAGTTCAACAAAGTATTGCTTATCATAACTCAATGTAGTTGCAGGAAGAGAATATGCAATAGTCGCATATTGATCATCAGTTTCCACTGGATTAACTAACGAGAAGGGAGCAGTACCATTAGTTACGATTGTATTTGTTGTACCATCTTTAATCACATAAGAAATCTGATCCGCTGGATCAGGTGCAATTCCTTGTGTAATTGGGAGAACAGCTTGACCATTAATGGCAACGCTATTACTAGTTACTGTGAAGTCTGGATTGCTAATAAGGTCGCCTGATTCCAGGTTACCGTCCGTCGCTGTAACATCATAGAAGGTAACCCGTCCGTTGTAAAAGGTGATCTCTCTTGTGGTTTCAATCGACTGGCTATTATTACTTATCCGAAATGTAACGATATTGTTCCCTTGATGAATATTTACTGAAGTAGCATTAAATTTGAAAGCATTTTTTGAAGATACGTTGTATGTCCAACTCTTACCATTCACCTCAATAGTTACTTTATCTGCGTTAGGTGCCTTTCCAGAGATGGCGATGTCTACATTTGCTTTGCCAAAAGAGGATCCCTTTAATTCAGACGGTACTATTGTAGTACCATCTTCTTTCAACGGAATAGTCATACTACTAAATATAGCCGCCAAATCAATGAGCATAGGACCATTTCTATATTCCAAGTAGATCGAATCCTCTACCTGAGTTGTGCCTTGCTTTCCTTTGAATGTGATTTTATTCAGACCAGGAAATAATTGAATGTTAAGAATGCTAATATTCGTTCCATTCAATTTGATGCTTCCCTTCTGTCCTTCGCGTGAGTTAATAGGTGTAGTACCCGTCTTCGGAAGTTGATATACACTATAGGAGATCGTACTTCCAATCACATTATTTATTGCACCATCAAGTGTGACCTGTTCTGTATTAACTACTCTTGCATCAGTTTGTGTATATTGTTCATTGGGGAATGAAAAGAACCTTCCCGCTGCCGCATCAACTGTCGGCGATAATGTCGCCGGTAATATACCAACAAACATAGCTAACGTTAACACTAATGATAATAACCTTTTCAAAATTATGTTCCTCCTCTTTTTGTAAGCCTCACCTATCGAGATCGATGAAACATCGTTATCTACTATATCGGCAGGAATCTTACAAAATTTTAGAAAAATACATACAAAAACATCCTTACCATAAATTGGCAAGGATGTAAATTAAAATAATATATAGGTTATATTCCGAAAATTATCTAACGAACTTAATAACCATTATCATATAGTCCTTATTTCGATCTCGTCTCTGCACTCTCTTTCATACGCAGTCTTGCAATGAGATTCAATAATGGCCTCTTAGTCTTACCGATAAGTCCAATGACTTCGGCTCCGATCTGTAGGAAGAACATCATTACACAGATCACGACAAAGGTAACCCAGTTTGCATCGTACAACGCTGCAGACGATTGAATAACCGCTAGTACTCCGAAGAAAGTAGCAATGCCATAAATTATCAATACGCTTTGGCGGTGGCTGAAACCAAGTTCGCCTAAGCAATGATGTAAATGACCTTTATCTGGTGCGAAGATAGGTTTCTTCTGAACCCATCGACGAATAATTGCAAAGAACGTGTCCGACAAAGGAACCGCAATAATAATTAAAGGTGTTATAAGGGACACTATGGCAACTTGTTTGAATCCTAATAAGGATAACATGGCTAAACAGAAGCCAAGAAACAATGACCCGGAATCACCCATAAAGATCTTAGCTGGATGAAAGTTAAAGAATAGGAATCCAATAATAGCTCCAAGTAAAATGATACATAAAAGTGCAATCATCATATTGCCCATAAGCAGAGACATCACAAGGATCGTCCCGATGGCAATACCGGAGACTCCTGCAGCAAGTCCATCCAATCCATCAATCAAATTTATAGCGTTCGTCACTCCAACGATCCAAAGTATCGTAAGAGGTATCGAAATCCAACTCTCCAATACGGAGTAGTTATCATTAAAAGGTATATTTACAAAATTCACGGATATATCAAACCCAAACACCACAACACATGCCGCTATAATCTGGCATACAAACTTCAATTTAGCGGATAACTGAAAGCGATCGTCAAGTGCACCAATCAGCACAATCATTGTTCCACCAATTACAAACGCCTTAATGAAATTAGTATCCCGGAGCGACAAATCATTCGCTACGAATGGAAGTGTTAATAGAAGAGCCAGCATAAAGGCCAAATAAATTCCAAGCCCACCCAGACGAGGCATCACCTTCGTATGCACTTTACGTGCATCCGGTACATCTATGGCGCCTATTTTAAAAGCAAATTTCTTCACTTGAGGCGTAAGTAGGAGTGCCAGTCCTAAAGACAGGACAAATCCGATGATAGCTATCATTAACATTTAAGTCTTCAACCTCCATTTTCTCTAACGGAATGAATTATACTCCGTTCGAAAAATAAACACCAACTCTAAATTTCAGCAATTTACCGCTAAATTGGCCCATAATCGCTCATTTAGTTGGGTTTTGTTATGTTTTCTTTATTGCGGAGGACTTTCACTGCAAATTGCGGCAACGCAAGCATTCTACGATATCTCGTCGGTTCACTCAATAACCGATACAACCATTCCGATCGTAACTTTTGAAAAAGAACTGGAGCCCGCTTTGTTTTACCCGAAATGACGTCAAAACTGCCTCCAACACCCATCATTAATGGTACACCCAATTGTTCTTTATATTCATGAATCCAAGGTTCTTGCGTATCGGAAGAACGAGCAACAAACAGAATATCTGGATTTGTACCCTTAATTTGCTCGATTATCTTCGCATCATCTGCCGGACCAAAATACCCATCGTGATAACCTACGATATCTACACCCGGGTATTTCATTTGTAACCTTAAAGCGGTCTCTTGAATCACTTCTGTTGTAGAACCAAGTAAATAAACTCTCCAGTGATGACTTTCTCCCGTTCTCATGAGTTCATGTAGTAGATCGAAACCGGCAACCCGTTCCTGTACAGGATTACCACCCACATTAGCCGCCCATACAACCCCCGTTCCATCGGGAACAATTAACTCCGCATGTTCCATTACAGTTCGATACGTTGGATCATTCAATGCAGCCATAACCATGATTGGATTTGCTGTAATAACCTGATGTGGCTTACGCATGGTAATTGCTTCTGTTAAGTACTGAACGGTATCAGACATCCCCCACTTGCAAACCTCAATTCCAAAAATAGGGACTGTCGGTACTTTGGGTAACCATTTCTCATTCATTTGTAATCACCTTTGAAAGTATATATTCAACAATACGTTTGGCAGGCACTTGAGATTCCTGCTTTAAACGATCTATTTGTGTTGCGTGAACATTCCGCCATTCCTCTTCGTGCAGCAGCAAATGTTCAATTTCTGATGATAGAGCATCCGGACTTAATGAGGAGGTATCTCCGACAGGTTGTTGATCTAGTCTTTGTAAGAAATGATTGATCTTAGGATCATAAGAGATACCTATCATTGGAACCCTAGAATTGGCAGCATAGATTAAGCTGTGTAATCTCATTCCAATGACAAGTTGGCACTGACTAATCTCCCATAACATGTCCTGTGGATAAACCATATCCGAGCATATGCTCATCTGGCTTCCTATAGAAGAGACATCTCCCAGTAGTTCCATCATATAATGAGAAGCTTCAACGTCAATTGGAAGATGAAACGGTAAGAATCTCACATGAATAGGTTGCTTCTTCATCACTATTTGTAATCCTTCAACAATCTTCTGAAGTTCCTTATAATCCTTCTCCCAATACCGGACAGAGATACCAATGATGGGTAGATTTCCTTCATACGGCATTTCATCATTTAATACTGTACTTTGTTCCCTAGGCCGGAGCCCCATCACTGGATCAGGAACAACATCTATCACTTTCCCCTGTAAACCCATACTCCGAAGCAACTCAGCTGATTCTTGGTCACGAACAGATATATAAGCACATTTCTTAAAAACAGATTTAATCATCGGATGAAATAACCCACGATTTACAGGACCTACACCCTGAGAATAAATAAATGTAGGCTTCTTCATCCATTGAGCCAGCTTGATAATCCCTAAGTAATAAGGAATTGTCTTCGGACCTGTAACATCCTGAAGTAAACTTCCTCCACCACTAATTAGACCACAGCTGTCTTTAATAGCTTGTCTTACTTCCCCAAGCTTCATACGATGTACCGCTTGAACTCCGTAAGTTAACTTAGTCCATTCAGGATCGATTGAAAGTACAACAGGTTGTAGCACTATTCCTAATTCCTTAGCCTGTTCTTCTAAAGCCATCAGAATGGACTGAAGAACAGCTTCATCTCCGCTATTCTTATACCCATAGAATCCTGATATAACTATCGTTTGAGAAGCGGTGACCATCGTTTCCAACACCCTTCTGCAATTTGCCATACGGCTATCGCGACAAGTCCAATGATAAGTCCTAATCCTAATCCCAATAGGTTTCGGACTAGAGAAATTATCTGCGGTGTATGGATATGCGCAAATGTATCAACCATAGACAATTGTCCGATGGTAGCAATAACCAAAATGTAGATAGCATTACGATACTTAATCGCCATAAAAGCTCCTAGTAAGAACAATGGATGTCCCATAAGGAATTCTTTACTACGTGGTCGAACACCAAATGTATTCTCCATAAACGAGCGGAATGACATCTCAAGCGATGTTACGGAACCAGCGTTACCCGTACGACTTAAGTAATAGTAGCCTACTATTGCAATCAATCCGGCAACGATAACACCCATAATAGTAATTCTACTACGGAGGATTCTACTCATCTGCTGACGTAAATTCCCACCACGATACATAATTACATACAACCCAGTGAGGGCAATTGGTCCAAAGTGTAATAGGCTTACTCCTCGGAATTGGCTAAGAACTAATTCATACGTAACATTGTTTAGCAGAGCAACAACGAAAGGAATGGCACTTAAAGAAATGATCGAAGTCTTTACAAACAAGACAAGTGCGTGAGTCAACCGGCGACTAATCTTCATTTCCTTTATGTTAACATTCAGTTCGTTAATCTTACGTACAGCTAGCACCATCGCTATTGTCGGTGCACTTATTGCAACCAATAAGGCGAGTCCCTGCTCGAACAATGTGGGTTTTAGAATGAATAACCCCGCACTCCCGATCATTCCCAATAGGAAAGCTGGGATGGTTAGCATCGGAATGAAATAAGATATGAGTAGCGATATGAAAGCAACACCACCCAGGACAACTACCAACTTCAATATGCGTTGATATGAAGAATCTGTCACATCAAATGCCTTAGCTTGACCCATCGTAAAGCCGTTACTCTCCATTTTTTCAATGGCATTCCCTGGCTCTGTAAGACTATGGATTAAGTTATCCATAGGATTCGTAATCATGGCTTTTGAAGAATTACGACTTGGAGCTGCATTTAAATAGAACATTCGGATATTACGATCTTTACTTGCTAGAGCGAGACGATCAGCAATCGTCTGTACATCTAGATTAGCGTCACCTTCACTTAATGAATATAAGCGTACAACATTATAGTCAATATCATAAGCTAATTTGTTGAAACCTAATTGAGGTTTCTTTAAATTCTCAATAGCCACAATACCAATTCCATGCTCTTTTAGCAAAGCAGCAAAGGAATCCAAACTCTTCATGTCTGCTTGATTGTTGTATCCTTTTACGCTTTCCCCTTCAAAGAGAATGCGTGTTACCCCTGCAGCCTCAAAATCAGATAATAAATTTTCCATATAATCTTGATTGTAATCAAGACTGTCTCCTAATCGAGGTACAATATTAAATCCTTTATCACGCAACATGTTGAACGTTATTGGATCAGACCGCATCGGCTTCAGTATAGCATTCTCAAGAGGAGTCTCAATAATAAGCCCAGTATGGTTATTATATGACCATGGCTTAACTGTGATTTCCAACCTATTGAATGTCTCCTTAATCACAGGAGCTATCTGACTTGCACTCTCATCATTATTAAACGCTATGTACGTAAAATTCTCGTTCACAGGATTTACTTGATCTGTTTTGTTCGCGATATCTTTACTATTGTAAAGCGTTAACCGTCGTGATTTCTGGAATTCATCTAATCTACTTTCGAACATGGCCATGCTGTTTACGCCAGCATCTTTTAACCTATCCAATTGTTCACTGATAAAGTTCTCAGGATAAGCTTCATAAGCCGCCATATCCACTAAATCACGGTAATCGAATACAAGCTCTACTTGATTTGCAGATGTCTCCGTCTTATAGCGATCATACATCACAGGCATAGCAGCTACTATTCCTACTATAACTAGGATCCATAACCATTTCCGAGAGGAAACACTCCACTTTTTCCAATTATACTGCACTGACAAGTCCTCCTCATATCTCATTCAGGAACATGTCCTACTCTCATTAGAATGTCCATGTTCCTGAATCTATCCATACTATCTATACTATCTTTACAAACTTCTTATTAAGCATCAACGCGAGACATAACTTCTTGAACCAGCTTCGCGATCCGTTCCTCTGCGTTCCCTATAGAATCACCACGTACTGCAAAATAAACTTTAATCTTCGGTTCAGTACCTGATGGGCGGAGACAGAACCATGAGCCATCTTCCAACATAAACTTCAATACATTTTCTTGTGGAAGACCATCTAGACCTTTGGAATAGTCCAATACTTCATTCACTTGAACACCAGCAACTTCAAGAGGTGTTTGCGTACGCCAAGCTGTCATTTTGGATTGAATTTGCGCAATTCCGTCCTTACCCTTCAGTGTACGGGATTCCAATCTCTCTTGGAAATATCCGAACTGCTCATATAGCTCTTCTAGTACATCATACAATGTCTTACCTTGGCCTTTATAGAAAGCTCCTGCTTCAGCAATCAACATAGAAGCAAGCACAGCATCCTTGTCCCTAGCGTAATTGCCCGCTAAGTAACCATAGCTTTCTTCATACCCAAACAAATACGTATATTGTCCGGATTTTTCAAACTGAGTCATTTTCTCACCGATATATTTAAATCCAGTCAGCGTATTAATCACTTCTGCTCCATAATGTCGGGCAATTGCTGCGCCCATCTCACTCGTTACGATAGTCTTCACCACGACACCATTCTCCGGAAGTGTACCTGCTGCCTTCAACTGACTTAATAGATAATGAATCATAATAGCCCCAGATTGATTTCCTGAGAGTACGATATACTTACCATCTTTATCTTTGACTACAGCGCCCATACGATCACAATCGGGATCTGTACCAATTAAGATATCTGCATTTAGCTCTTCTCCCAGCTTCATAGCTAGTGTGAAAGCTTCACGTTCTTCAGGGTTAGGTGATTTAACTGTTGAAAATTCTGCATCTGGCTGTTCTTGTTCTGGAACAACATGAACATTAGTGAATCCAATGGCTTCAAGAGTCTTACGCACAGGAATATTACCTGTACCATGTAACGGTGTGTACACGATGCGGAAGTCCTTTCCTAAAGAGGAACGGATAAGATCAGCGTTCACGCTATGCTCAGCAATCGTACGTACAAATGCATCATCATCTGCTTCACCGAGCCATACTAACAGTCCTTGTTCCTCAGCTTCAGCTTGCTTAAGCCTCTTCACAGCGGAGAAAGATTCAACCTCTTTAATATGTTGAATAACTTGTTCTGCTTCATGAGGAATCAGCTGTCCACCTTGATTATTATATACTTTATATCCATTGTATTCTGGAGGGTTATGACTCGCTGTAATCACGATTCCACCGGTTGCACCCAAGTCACGTACACTGAATGATAACTGCGGAGTGGTACGAAGCGATGGAAATAATTTAGCTACAATTCCATTCCCAGCAAGTACAAGTGCAGACTCCAAAGCAAACTCTGGAGAAAAGTGACGAGAATCATATGCTATAACAACAGAAGGCTTACCTTCAGTTTGCCCAAATGATCCTAA
The DNA here is from genome assembly GCF_059445505.1 of Paenibacillus sp. Y301. Lineage (NCBI taxonomy): Bacteria > Bacillati > Bacillota > Bacilli > Caryophanales > Paenibacillaceae > Paenibacillus > Paenibacillus sp. Y301. The sequence goes on from NZ_JCAIUL010000007.1 coordinate 90,298, forward strand.
AATATATTGTGCAAATCCTTGTGTAGCCTTACCAATCGTGTACCGATTCATACGATTGCTACCGGCACCTATAACGCCTCTTAGTCCTCCTGTACCGAACTCTAGATCTTTATAGAAACGATCCTCTAACTCTTGTGGTTCTTGCTCTAAATTTCGAAGTTCCTGTTTCGTGTCCTCATCGATATTAGAATCCTTGAGCCACTGCTCGATGTTATTAATGGATTGTTGACTTAATTGAGACATGTAAAGTCCCCCTTCACTTTTATATATAGATTAGTCTAAAGTCTACACTTATATTGAGAGTAAGTCTTTAGTTCAATCTATCTAGTAGACTGGTTTTCTAGTAGGATGACACAAGGAAATATGATCAGGTAGGATCCGATAATGCAAACATAATTTCACCTTCTGCTACAACTTTGTCTTCTACCTTCGCGACAGCCTTCCCTTTACCGAAGTTGCCTTTAAGACGAATAATCTCAACTTCTAATCGTAATGTATCACCCGGTACTACCTGTCCTCGAAAGCGAAAATTATCTAAGCTTGCTAAAAATCCAATCTTGCCCTTATTGCTCTCCACATTTAGAATAGCAACAGCTCCTACTTGGGCCAATGCCTCCGTAATAAGAACTCCCGGCATCACAGGGTAACCCGGGAAATGTCCCGTAAAAAAGGGCTCATTGATAGTTACATTCTTAATCCCAACTGCCCGTTTACCATCCTCAAGTTCAATAATACGATCAACAAGTAAAAACGGGGGTCTATGCGGAATGATCTCCTGAATTTGATTCACATCTAACACAAATAAAACTCCCTTCGAATAACCTTTATAAGTTACGGCAATACTATGTAATATCCTTCATCTTCTGCAGAATATGGAGGTTCAGATAAGGGACTTTCTCCTTAGGCATTATGTCTAATGGATGATGGTCCTTTTGTCCTTTATCCCCCATCATTATACAGTTATCCAACCTAAAAAGAAAACTCCCAAATGAACGGAGTTTTCTTCCTTTAGATCAACTTACTCGAATATCTAACCTTCGTTAAGGTGCAAAAACAAGGTCAAAGACATGCTTCCACGTATCCCATTGGAATACTTCACCCAAGCTACGCTTACCAAAGATCACATACCCTACTACTACACCTACTATTAAGGCTATTAGCAAAAACAGTGGAATCATGAATCTCAATACAATTCGCCATCTTGGTGTTTTCTTACGATTCTGTGCTGGCTTACGATCATCACCCATGATTACCCCTCCTTATCCTCGCAAATTGTTAGCAAGGCCCATCATGTTGTCACTGGAGGTTAATGAACGAGCTATCATTTGGTATGCCCGTTGTATTTGAATCATATTAGTCATTTCTGATGCTAAGTCCACATTAGATTTCTCTAATTTACCTGAAAGTATCGATACATTATCTGGCTTAACTGTATTGGTATCTCCAAAAACTTCATTATTCGTTACTCCATTTGCCACTACAAACTTATTCCCATCCATCTGAACTAGCCCTTCAGGTCTTTGCAACTCAACAAATTGAATCTGACCCACTGATACTCTTGTTGAAGTTCCGTTTGCTGTTGACCATACGTTTCCGTCATCATCTATCGCTACTTTTGAATTGGTCGGAACTATAATTGGCTGATTCGCCCGATTAAGTACATAATCGCCTTGGCTATTTAACAGCACCATAGAGTTCGGATCGTTCATAACTGGATTGAAATGAAATGATCCTTCGCGTGTATAAGCAATGTTTCCATCACTCTGTATAGCGAACAATCCATTACCCTGAATTGCGAGATCCGTCGGAATGCCCGTATCTTGAATAGCTCCTTCTATCATGTTAGATGTTACTGAAGCCAATTTTACACCAAATCCAATATTATGTCCTAGTGGTGTAGCTCGTCCTGTACTGCGAAAGTCTTCCAAATGGCTTTGAACGCGAGTCAACACATCTTCAAAAGAGTTTTCTTTACGTTTATATCCTATTGTATCCATATTCGCTATATTATCAGCTATTAGATCCAATCTAGATTGCATACTATTCATAGACACGGCAGCACTAATTAATGAGTTGTTCATGATCTAGTCTAACCTCCTCAAATAACATCATTTAATCCTATTCTATTACACTCTACCAATTTCGTTAACTGCTTTATCCAAGCTTCTATCATAATACTGGATAACCTTTTGGTTGGATTCATAAGCACGTGCAGCTAAGTTCAAATCGACCATAGATTGCGTCGAGTTCACATTAGATCTCTCGATGTATCCCTGTCTCACTTCTAAATTGTCACCAGCGATGCTCAAACGGACATCTGCAGCATCCATATTATCTATGCGAAACACACCATTTCCTTCTCGAACCATTTCATAAGGTTGATTTACAACACTTACCGCAATGGAAGTACCTGTAGGTAGTCCTGTAGCTGTATCAATGATGCGTCCTTTTCCATCCACCTTAAGATCTTCAATAGACCCCTTGATTGTGATTGGGTTATTATTTACATCTAATACCTGAAACCCTGTAGAAGTAATCAGTTGCCCATCAGAGGTCACCCTGAAATTCCCGTCACGTGTGTATCTAGTCTGCCCATTAATGTCCTGTACTGTAAAAAAGGTCTGTGGTTGATAGGTCGTATTTCCTTCCTCATCTATATATTTACCATTTGAGTCAAAAGGAATAGGTTGATTCGTATCCGGATCATACACAATAATATCTGACGAAAGTGCAAAATCCGTTGTATTATTACTCTCAGTCACAACACCCGGCGTAAACATGGAGATACTTTCCTCCATGAACACACCTGTATTAAGTTTTCCTAACTTACGTTCCAAATTGTTTGAATCTCCACCCGTAATAGATACGAGCACTTCTGGAAATGAACGTGCTACACTATCAACTTGTTTGTAACCAAACGTGTTGATATTCGCAATATTCTGCGTCACCGTATCATGACGACGCTGTTGCGAGATTAAGCCTGCTGCCGCTGTATAAAGTCCTCTTAACATAATCTACTTCCCCTTTCTAATCCTAATTCTAGCTGTATTAATAACTGTGAATAAACATCCCCTCAATAACCCATCCGTATTACACATCCTAAGAATATATATCGGCTAATTAATACTTTTTCTTTATCACTTTATCTAAATTGTCTAACATTATTCCAGTTCCTTTAACAACACAGTGCATAGGGTCCTCTGCTACAAGTACAGGGACACGTAACTCACTTGACAATAGTTCATCTAACCCATTCAATAATGCTCCTCCGCCTGTGAGGATAACACCGCGATCAATAATATCTGCTGACAACTCGGGTGGCGTACGTTCTAAGACAGATTTGGCTGCTAATACGATGGAAGAGATCGGATCCCACAACGCCTCTTGTACTTCTCCAGAAGTAATAGTAATGGTTAAAGGTAACCCTGATACCATATCTCTTCCGCGAATGTCCATCTCAGCTTGACTTCCACCTGGGTGCACAGTTCCAATGTTAACCTTAATGTCTTCAGCAGTACGTTCACCTATAAGTAATTTATACTTACTCTTTATGTACTTGGTTATAGCCTCATCGAACTTGTCCCCTGCTATTTTAAGCGAAGAAGCGGTAACGACATCGCCCATAGAAAGTACAGCAACATCAGTCGTCCCACCACCAATGTCAACAACCATGTTCCCACTCGGCTCATATATATTCATACCTGCACCAATAGCCGCTGCCTTAGGTTCTTCTTCTAAGTATACTTCTTTAGCACCACTACGCTCAGCTGCTTCACGAATAGACTTTTGTTCCACAGAGGTAATATTCGTTGGTGCACAAATGAGTATACGAGGGCGACTGTACCAGGTACGTCCCCCTACGCTATCGATAAAGTACTTAAGCATCATTTCAGTTACTTCAAAATCAGCAATGACTCCGTCGCGCAACGGACGAATCGCTACGATATTGCCCGGAGTACGCCCAATCATCCGACGTGCATCATCTCCGATAGCAAGAACTTTTTTGGTATCCCTTTCAATCGTCACAACTGAAGGTTCATTTAAAACCACACCCCTTCCTTTGACGTAAATGAGCACATTCGCCGTGCCGAGATCTATTCCAATATCCTTGCTTAACATCATGAAGAGCCCCCAAAGTGTTATTTTATGGTAATTCATAGCGTCCTTAGTATCCAATCTATACGTTCGACAGGAATTTACAAAAAATTCATTTTCGAATATTTTAGATTACACGATTCGACCCTATACCATCTTTTAACATATCATACTTCAGGGGATGGATTCAATTGGAATTATCGTGATTATGCTATTATTTATGACTTTACTGCACTGACAACCTCTCTTTTTTTATCATTCGTTTTTTTATACTTAATTTTGGTGGCTTCGCCTCCCCTGAGATGGCGGATTGATTTGTGATACTCTAGAATATGTTTGACTTGATCCGCCAGATCAGGATTGATCTCTGGCAGTCGTTCCGTTAAATCTTTGTGCACCGTGCTCTTCGATACGCCAAATTCCTTGGCAATGGTTCGGACCGTTTGCCTAGTCTCCACGATACAACGTCCAATCTTGATCGTCCGTTCCTTGATGTAATCGTGCACGCCCCCGCCTCCCTACTGTGGATAGTTTGGTACATTATATGAGAGGCGTGCCTATATATTCGCAGTTTAGATGTCTGACAAGCTTCTGCATGCTCATTTTTTTTTTGGACATGTTAATTTCGAACCACTTTAAGACCACCAAAAAGGCAGGGTATCCCCTGCCTTTCCAGTGTTTTTAGCGTTCTGTATCGTATGAATGGAGCTTAACCTCTTTATTTATTTCGGAGGAAGCAATTCGGATGGATTGACAATTTCACCATTGTTGTAAACTTCAAAGTGCACATGATTACCAAGGTCACTTTCCATTTCACTACGTCCAGCACTTGCAAGCGTACTTCCTTGAGTCACCTCATCACCTAACTTCACTTTAGCATCCGTTAGACTCTGATATACTGTCTTCAAATTGTTTGCGTGTGTAACTTCCACCACGGTACCCATCAATGGATGTGGCTCTACCCGAGTGACCTTACCACTCAATGCAGCTTTGACTTCAAAAGTCTTATCATCCTCACGAGCTAGATCCAACCCTGTGTTCGTTACAAACGTATCATTGTATTGAACCATCGCTTCCAGATGGTTTTCTTCAGAACCTTTTGGATCATAGTACGGTTTCACAATGTTTACTTCTTTTGCATTCACTACTGGCCATGTCATACTCTCTGCCTTAGCAATGACTTCGAGTGCATCTTTGTCCAACGGGTTTATACCACTTTCAGTATCTTTGGATACGAGACTTTCAGATACTGTAGTAGGGTCTGTAGTAAGTGCTTTCTGACTGGAATCCTGATAGACCCACACTAAAGTTAGTATAAGTGCTGCTGCGGCCATGTACACTGCTGGGTAAATCCATCGTTTCGACAACAGCCTTTTCCATGAAGACAGTTTTTCAACCGGTGCTCCTTTTAATGGTTTAGGAGTTTCTCCATGCGTTTGATTTTTGTTTTGTTCATTCATAGTTATCACCTCTGTAATCATTCTTACCGAGATGAAATCTTTTATACCTTTTCCTGAACTATTATTTTTTAGAGAGTAGTTTAGTAACTTGTTGAAACTCAATTCCAGTATAATAGTGTTTGAGAATTTGAGTAGCTGTATACCCTTCCTTCGCCATCCCATTCGCTCCCCACTGACTCATCCCTACACCATGCCCGTAACCATATGTAGTGATAACAATATCATTCCCCGAGGCTACCCACGAGAACTGACTTGAACGCAATCCTAGTTTCTCACGAACTTCCCTACCACTGAATTTAACGCCACCAATAGTTACTTCTTTAATACGGTGTCCTTCTGTAGTTGAGAGAATATGAATAAGAGAATCGGAATTCTCATTCTTCATAGTAGGTATACTGATATTCGATAGGCCCAAATTACTTAAAAATTGTTTCTGACTTATCTTCAGTGTCTCTTTATAGTGTGGAGCTATATCCTTATCCCAAGGACTCGCTACACTTCGTAAATAAGGGATTGATGCATTCCAGTAATCTTCTGAGTTCTCCGTATACCCATTACTAGTTGAGAAAAAAGATGCCGTAATCGGTTTACCTTTATACGTCATAACTATATTGCTACTATCTTTTACAGCACGCTGTAATTTAGTTAGTAGCGTTGCCTTTTCACCGATCCATTCTTTCTCTAGTGTTTCCTTCGATATATAGACTTGATGGGCGACTGTATCCGTAACATCAGCACCTTTTATGGGCACACCACTCTTATCATTATTTAATAGACGTTGAATTATAAAAGTACGGGCGGCAATCGCCTGTGCAGTAAGTGCGTTACTCTCAAATTCAGCTGGCATTTCCGCTGCAACAACTCCTGTGACATAATCATCAAGCGGAAGCGTCTCAATACGGTCCAACTTGGACAAATATACGGATACCATTGTTTCTGGTCCTTGTTCTGGTTCGGATCCTTCTTGTTCAGCTACTACTTCAGGTAATGTAGGGGTTGTTTCCACAATCTGATTTTCAATTGGTAGGGTCACCACAGGATTATGCCTAAGCATCACTACGAATACAGGTAACACCAGTGCAAGCGTAAGCAGGCCCCCTACAGCCCATATGGTGGGTGGAATTCGCTTCTGCATAGCTTTGGGACTGCGCCATCTTATACGTCTCCCAAAACGATGTCGGCTGCTACGGGTACGTTTCCCATGCCTCACATTAAATCGAATAGGGTTAGAGGCGGGAAGAGGATCTTCTACTTGTCTATTATTCACTAAGGTTGGTGATCCTAGAGAGAGAGGCTCAAGTGTTGCGGAATTAGACACTTCCTCAGAATCTAGAATTTGAGCTATAGGCTTTATCTTGATTTTGATTTGTTGGCGCGGATCTTTCATATGAATGTAACCCTCCGTTCTTTCTCATCAAATGTCTATGACTTTGCGGCTCTATCTAATTTATACATATGAGATTAGAAGATATGATAGAACCCATTTAAGAGAGAAGAAGATTACGATTCAAAAGACCCTATGAAGTATTAAAAGGATAATTCCCGCTTAACCTGTGAAACTCCAAATATTATCTGCAAAAAAAAAAACCAAAAAGCCAAGCCAGATGGGCTTGTTCTTTTGGTTAAATTCATCATGTGTATAGTTGTGCGGATCTACTATTCTTCTAGTTAATTATACCCAAGTTGGTTGAACGGAGAATAGTTTCACTTCATCTTTGACTTTCTGTTGTTGAGGAACTTGTTCAGATACACTCTCCTGTACAGGTTCATCTACTGTAATTCGCCAAATATCAGCACCTAATGCCGACAATTTCTCTGCAATATTGACATACCCACGATCAATATGATGGACACCACTGACCTCAGTTGTGCCATTAGCCACAAGTCCAAGCAGGATTAATGCTGCACCTGCACGTAAATCTGTCGCACATACTTTAGCACCATTCAGTTTGGCACGACCCGCAATGATAGCGGAACGCCCTTCTACCTTAATCTCAGCATTCATATGTTGAAATTCATCTACATGCATGAAACGATTCTCGAATACCGTCTCCGTCACAACACTGGTACCTTCAGATACCAATAGGAGCGACATCATCTGTGACTGCATATCTGTCGGAAATCCTGGGTAGGGAAGTGTCTTAATATCTACTGAACGTAGTGGACGTTTCGCTGATACACGAATACCATTCTCGTCAGGTTCAATATTTACACCCATCTCCTCCATCTTCGAAATGACTGGACCTAAATGGTCTGCAATTGCTCCTTCTACATATACATCCCCACCTGTAATCGCAGCAGCCACCATATATGTACCTGCTTCAATGCGGTCAGGAATAACCGTATGCTTCACACCAACCATTTTGTCGACACCTTCGATACGAATCATTCCTGTACCGGCACCGCGAACTTTGGCACCCATACTATTCAGATAATTCGCCAAATCGACAATTTCTGGTTCTTTAGCCGCATTCTCAATAAAAGTAGTTCCTTCTGCCATTGTAGCTGCCATCATAATATTCTCAGTGGCGCCTACGCTTGCAACATCCAAATAGATCTTGGCACCGCGTAATCGTCCGTTACTTTTAGCTTCAATATAACCTTGACCTAAGCTGATTTCTGCACCAAGAGCCTCAAACCCTTTTAGATGTTGGTCAATTGGCCGTGTGCCAATAGCACAACCACCTGGTAAGGATATCCGAGTATAGCCCATTCGAGTGAGCAAAGGACCCATGACTAGAAAGGAAGCCCTCATTTTGCGAACGTATTCGTATGGTGCCTCGCATGTTGTTATATTCTCCGCGTTGACTCTTAACACTTCGTTGTCATAACTTACGTTCACACCAAGCGATTCCAAAACCTTACTAATTGTAACCACATCGTCTAGAGGAGGAGCATCATAAATTATACTTTCTCCTTCTCCTCCTAATAGTGAAGCAGCGATGATCGGAAGTACTGAATTTTTAGCCCCGCTAACTTTAACTTTTCCGATCAATCTATTGCCACCGCGGACGATAAATTTGCTCATCTCGATTCCCTCCGCGTCCGTAATTTTTCCTTTTTATGCTAACTATCTGAAATGGCACTCTTATTTTTCCAACTTACATCATAGCATTGATTATTTCACGTGTACAAGCGTTTTTTTGAAGTTACAGATTGATATCAGAGTTAACAGTTAGTTATCATTATGTTGTACGTTCATAAAAGGTTCTAATAAATATTTACTTATTTCCATTGTTGACATAAAAAAATGTTATTATTCGACAAGTATTATTGTAGTCCAGATATTTTATCTAGTCATCCCTATCAGGGATATAACCACTCATGATCTCTTTAAAACATAAACCTTAACATTTGGCTCCACGTTAGATAGTCCAATAGAAACCCAGCAACAAAATGACCTAGTACTACGGCCAAAAGAACGTGCAACAATCTCCCTTGAGCTCCTTTTGGATTTCGAATGACAAGATCTAACTTCAGATTCTGCAAAGCCCACCACGACAACCAAATACAAAATAGCGATACAATAATAGAAACGAGACCACCAACGCTTACTACTCCAGATACCGTATTTGACATGCCTTGACTCATACCGGTTCATCTTATCCTTTCTACAGTGCTGTTGTTAACACTCTTTTCACGACTCTTCCATCATACTTGCCTTAATCAAAAGAATCCACTTTTGAAAGCGCTATATCTGTAATTTCTTTATTTTTTTTATTATTAATTTGATCTTAAGTCTTGATTAAACACCTTCCTACTCATTATGAGCATTGAGGTGAAATCCAACACTGAATTTTAACAAGATCCAATGTCATTGATTGGTTGGTTAATGCAAAAAAACAGTCAAGCTAGATAATAGCTGACTGTTTCTAATTACATTTATTTTTTGACGTGTGAATATACTTCAATCCGATTCATGGCTCTCTTCAGGGATAGCTCAGCACGTTGGAAGTCAATATCCGCTTGGTTACGTTTAATGGCATCTAAACGACGTTCTGCACGTTCTTTAGCTGCGACTGCACGTTCCACATCAATTTCTTTCTCAAGTTCAGCACTTTCCGCTAGTACAACCACTTTATCTTGACGTACTTCTACAAATCCTCCACTTACTGCAATGGAGTTGTATTCGTTGCCCTTTTTAATACTAATCGGAGCAACCTGTAAAGGAGTAATGAATGGGATGTGACCAGGTAATATACCTAGTGCCCCTTCAATGCCGTAGACAGTCAATCCGTCAACCTCGCCGGAGTACGCTAGATGATCCGGCGTTACGATTTCTAATAAAAAGGTGCTCATTTATTTCACTCCTTTAAAGCTATTCGGAGAATAGCTCACTTCGAAAGCATAACCTTAGCTATTCAGGGAATAGCTCACTTCGAAAGCATATCCTTAGCTATTCGGAGAATAGCTAAGTTCGATGGAATAACGTACACCGTTTAAAGTGTTTTCGCTTTCTCAACAGCCTCTTCAATGGATCCAACGAACAAGAATGCTGCCTCTGGAAGGTTGTCATGCTTACCTTCTAGAATCTCTTTAAAGCTGCGAATTGTATCTTTAACTGGAACATATTTTCCTGGGAATCCATTAAATTGTTCAGCTACGTGGAATGGTTGAGATAAGAAACGTTGAATTCTACGCGCACGAGAAACCGTTAATTTATCATCTTCACTCAACTCGTCCATACCAAGAATCGCAATAATATCTTGAAGTTCATTATAACGAGCCAAGATTTGTTTAACACCTTGTGCCACGTTGTAGTGTTCCTCACCTACGATTTCTGGAGCTAGAATGCGTGAACTGGATGCTAACGGATCTACCGCTGGGTAAATCCCCATTTCAGAAATTTTACGTTCCAAGTTCGTTGTTGCATCCAAGTGAGCAAATGTCGTAGCTGGAGCCGGATCCGTATAGTCATCGGCAGGTACGTAGATAGCTTGAATAGATGTAACTGAACCCTTCTTGGTAGAAGTAATACGCTCTTGTAATTGACCCATTTCTGTTGCCAATGTTGGTTGGTAACCAACCGCTGATGGCATACGACCAAGCAATGCGGATACTTCCGAACCAGCTTGTGTGAAACGGAATATGTTATCAATAAACAATAGAACGTCCTTACCTTCTTCATCGCGGAAATATTCCGCCATTGTAAGTCCAGTAAGTGCTACACGAAGACGCGCACCTGGAGGCTCGTTCATTTGTCCGAACACCATGGCTGTTTTCTTAATAACACCTGAATCTGTCATTTCATGATACAAGTCATTACCTTCACGCGTACGTTCACCAACACCCGCAAATACGGAAATACCACCGTGCTCTTGTGCGATATTGTTAATCAACTCTTGAATAGCTACGGTTTTACCAACACCTGCACCACCGAAAAGACCGATTTTACCACCTTTTTGGTATGGAGCTAGAAGATCGATAACTTTAATCCCTGTTTCAAGCATTTCTGCTTGTGTAGCCAGTTCATCATAGCTTGGAGCTTCGCGGTGGATAGGTCTCTTAAATTCAGAGACAACTTCTCCAACTTGGTCAATTGGTTCTCCTAATACATTAAATACACGGCCTAGTGTTGCTGGACCAACAGGTACATTAATAGCTGCACCTAAATCCGTAACTTCCATCCCGCGAACCAAACCATCCGTACTTGACATAGCAATACAACGCACCATGTTATCGCCTAAATGATTAGAAACTTCCAGAGTCAGGTCAATTGGTCTACCAGTTGGTAAGACAGCCTGAATTTTAATCGCATTGTATATTGCTGGAAGTTGACCTCTTTGAAATTCGATGTCGACAACCGCACCCATAATGCTGACTACGCGTCCTTTATTCATCTTTTGTTTCCCTCCTACAAGTTTGCTTCAGCCACAGTCTTAGGTTTTATATCATTACAACCATATTTACATGGCTTTAGTGCGAATTCATATCCTTCATGAATCTTAGGCTTGGGAATCTGCTCCAGCCACAATTTCAGAAATTTCTTGCGTAATTGCTGCTTGACGAGCACGGTTAAATGTCAACTGAAGCTCCCCGATCATCTTCGTAGCATTCTTAGTTGCGCTACCCATTGCCGTCATCTTGGAACCTAATTCACTCGCTTTTCCATCCAACATTGCTGAGAATATTAATGTTTCTGCATACTTCGGCAAAAGCACTTCTAATACAGCACTAGCAGAAGGCTCATATTCATAAGCCGCTGTGACACCAGAATCCATACCGTCAGTTACCATTGGTAACAACTGTTCCACTTCAGGTATTTGCGTCAAAGCATTCACAAAACGGTTATAACAAATATGCAATTCATCAATATGTCCCAATTCAAAACGTTGAACTGCTGTATAAGCGATGGATTTGATATCTGCAAACGAAGGAGTGTCAGATAGGTCTGTTAAATCTTCCGTTACAGGAAGCTCTCTACGGCGGAAATAATCACGGCCTTTTCGACCAATTACGAAAATCTCGTATTCGTCTTTAGACTGATGACGTTCAGCAATAGTAACCATTACCTTCTTCAGAATATTCGTATTATATCCACCAGCAAGACCACGATCTGAAGTTATTACCAAATAACCTGTTTTCTTCACTGGACGCTTCTCAAACATCGGATGCGTGATGTCAGTCGTAGCAGAAGCGATGCTGAACACTACCTCTTTGAGCTTATCTGAGTAAGGACGGGCTGCTGCAGCCTTCTCCTGTGCTCTTCTCAACTTAGAAGCAGCTACCATTTCCATTGCTTTAGTGATTTGTTTGGTACTCTGTACACTCTTTATCTGACGTTTAATTTCACGTAATCCTCTTGCCATATTTTCACCACCCCAAAGTTTTGACGAAGTCAAAACTAGCATCGTAAGCATTTCTTCATTTATAAAAAGTGATACCGAGCCTCACGGCCCGGTCTATGATCTACGCCGATACTGAAAATCCTCTTTTGAATATCGCAATAACGTCCTTCAAAGCATTCTCATTGTCAGCAACCAAGTCCTTCGTATCACGAATAGATTGAAGAATCTCTGCATGGTTACTTTCTACAAATGTAATGAATTCTTTTTCGAAACGACGAACATCAATAACAGGAATATCATCTAAATAACCCTTAACTGCGGTATACAAGCTTATAACTTGTTGTTCTACCTTCAGTGGTTGGTTTACGCCTTGCTTAAGGATCTCCATCAATCTTGCTCCACGATTTAGACGTGCTAATGTTGATTTGTCTAGATCAGAACCGAATTGGGAGAATGCTTGAAGTTCACGGTATTGTGCAAGGTCAAGCTTCAAACCACCTGCGACTTTTTTCATCGCTTTGATCTGTGCTGAACCCCCTACGCGTGATACGGAAATACCAACATTGATTGCCGGACGTTGACCGGAATAGAACAATTCAGATTCCAAGAAAATCTGTCCATCTGTAATTGAGATAACATTTGTTGGGATATAAGCAGATACGTCAGAAGCTTGTGTCTCAATAAACGGTAATGCCGTTAAAGATCCTCCACCTAGAGCATCGCTCAATTTAGCTGCACGTTCCAACAAACGGGAGTGAAGATAGAATACATCCCCTGGATAAGCTTCACGACCTGGCGGACGACGAAGTAGCAAGGAAAGTTCACGATATGCTGATGCCTGTTTCGTTAAGTCATCATAAATGATAAGCGCATGCTCACCTTTATACATGAAGTATTCACCCATAGCACAACCTGCATATGGTGCAATGTACAATAGTGGTGATGGATCAGAAGCAGGTGCAGTAACAATAATGGTATATTCCAAAGCGCCATGACGACGAAGTGTTTCTACTACTTGTGCAACGGTAGATTGTTTCTGACCGATAGCGACATAGATACATTTCACGCCATTACCCTTTTGGTTAATAATAGTATCAATAGCAATAGCTGTTTTACCAGTTTGACGGTCACCAATGATCAACTCACGTTGTCCACGTCCGATCGGTACCATTGCATCAATGGCTTTGATCCCCGTTTGCATTGGTTCATGTACTGATTTACGATCAATAACACCTGGTGCATTGTTCTCAACTGGACGGAATTCAGTCGCTTCGATTGGACCTCTTCCATCAACAGGTTCTCCAAGTGCATTCACGACACGTCCAAGCATTGCTTCCCCAACGGGAACCTGCATGATCTGACCTGTACGTTTAACCTGGTCACCTTCTTTAATCTCTGTGTAACGACCTAGAATAACAACACCTACGTTGCTTTCTTCAAGGTTGAGTACCAATCCGACAACACCGTTGGAGAATTCCAAAAGCTCACCGGACATAGCGTTCTCAAGTCCATGGACGCGAGCAATACCATCACTTACTTGAATGACAGTACCAACTTCAGCGACTTCTATATCGGATTTATATTGTTCTATTTGACTTTTAATAAGCGTGCTAATTTCTTCAGGTTTGATACTCAATGTTTTCACCCCTATCTACTGTGCTTGTCATTAAATGATTTTTCAAGACGCGCAAGCTTTCCGGAAATACTACCGTCATACAACGTATCACCTATAACGACCTTTAATCCTCCAAGTAGACTCTTATCGACAAGGTTATTTACACGAATCGTTTTGTGAGCAACTTGGCCAAACTCTGTGGCTACCGCTTCTATTTCACTGTCATCAAGAGGATATGTTGAATACACTAGGGCATCGGCCATACCTAGGCTCTCGCCTTTCAATTTGATGTAGCTGTCTAGAAGATCGGGGAGGATATCCGTTCTCCGCCGTTTCACAAGTAGTTCCACAGTATTCATCACAGACTGTGACAGCTTGCCTTGAAGTGCTCTATTGAATGCATTCAATTTGTCTGCATCGGATATGTTCGGTGTCGTTAAGAATCTTTCAATATCATCATTAGATTGAATAGCTTCAACGACAGCCTGCAGTTGTTGTTCAACTTCAAGCGTTACATTATCCTGTGAGGCAACTTCAAACAGTGCTTTAGCGTACCGTTTGGCGACTACCGTATCTCGGCTCATGATTTACCCCCTACCTCTTTGAGGTATTGGTCTACGAGTTGTTCTTGTGTACCATCCACACTTACTTCTTTCTGAAGTAATTTGGATGCAATTTGTACAGAAGCTGTACCTATTTCACTTCGTAATGCTTCCACAGCCTTGTTCTTTTCACTTTCAATATCGCGTACAGCCTCAGACTTAAGACGTACTACAGCATTGCTAGCTTCTTCAAGAATCTGTTCAGCTTGTTTACTACTTGTTTGTTTAGAACGTTCTACGATATCATAAGCTTCTCTACGAGCATCTTCCAACGCAACCTTCTGATCTTCAACATATTGAGTTGCTTGTTCACGAGTCTGTTTCGCATCTTCTAATTGTTTTAGAACGAGTACGCGGCGTTGCTCCATAATGTTAAATAACTTGTCAAATGCATATCTATTTAGCGCCCAATATAGAATGATAAATGAGAGAATAGATATGATAATAGTCTCCACATGAATATCCAATGAAGTCACTCCTTTCCGTTAGCACGAAGTGCGAATCGTCCAGCATAAACGCATAAGATTGATCTACGTTTACCTATGATAAATAAAGAGATTTAAGAGTAAAGTCTATATCTCTGAATATTTTGAACAAAATGAAGGCGCGGATGGCATTGGCCCTCCCCGCCAACCAAATTTTAATTCGTGAACATGATCAAGAACGCGATAACAGTAGCTGCCAACGGAATAACTTCGACGATACCAACACCGATAAACATTGTTGTTTGAAGTGCGTTACGTGCTTCTGGTTGACGAGCAATAGATTCAACTGTCTTACTTACGATCATACCATTACCAAGACCTGCACCAAGTGCCCCTAAACCAACTGCGATAGCTGCTGCTAAAAATTCCATTATAAAATATCCTCCTTAAAATCTCTTATTATTTAGTAAATATAATATCTTCTGCGTAAAGAATCCAATCATTTCTGAATCTGTTCGCTGAAGGTAGTTAATGTTCTTCGTGAATCGTTGTTTGAGCAATATATACCATCGTCAGGATCGTAAATATAAAGGCTTGTAAAGCGCCTATAAAGATACTGAATCCTTGCCATACCGCGAGAAACGGAATCCCTATATAACCAAGCTTCAGGATAACGGTAATCAGTACTTCCCCAGCAAATATATTGGCGAATAACCGGATTGCAAGTGCAATGGGTTTAGATAAATTCTCAATAATATTCAACGGTAGGAAAATAGGAAATGGTTCAATATAATGTTTCAAATAATGTTTACGATTTTTCTTAAGTCCAAGATAGTTCATTAAGATGAAAATAACGATTGCAAGTCCAGCAGTCATGTTAATATCCGCGGTCGGTGATTTCCACCAAAGAATCTCAGCATGCTCGCCATTTCCTAAACCTCTTGTAGCTTCAATAACGTATCCAAAGATTTCTTCAGGACCATGCGCTTCTGTAATAATAGAAAAAGGTAATCCTAACAAGTTCGATACAAAAATGAATAGAATCAGTGTAAGTCCCAGAGATAAATAAGGTTTTCCTTTCTTCAAGTCCATTGCACTTCCAATGAGACCTTGAACAAATTCCACTACCCATTCCATAAAATTCTGCAGCTTGGAAGGATTCTCTACCGATAAATTACGAACACAGAGCCTAGCGAACACGAATACAACAATCATAGTCACAACCAACATAAAAATGGCTGATAGATCGAGGTTCAGTCCCCCTACATGGATAATCGGATGTTCATGCATTGAAATGTATTCCCTCCTTTCGCATAATCTATTAAATGACCTTTTTCACACTCAAATATATACCTACAGGAATGGTCAAAAGCTGTGGTACGAAGAGTCCAGCTATGGTAAGTTCAAGTGAAAGATGCTCAACTTTCACTGAAAACATCACAGCTAGAATTGCGAAACAAATTCGGCTTATAAACCCTAGGCTATACGCCCTAGATCCTGGAGTTGTAACAGCATGTGCAACATTACGAACCTTAGACGATAGATGACGAGTGCTTACTAGACCTCCAGTCATGCCCAAAACCATACCTAGCGTATAAATTCTGGTCTCCGGATGAAGCGCCCAACCCATCAACAACCCTGCCATAATGATTAATGACACTTTGGTGACACCCTTCACTATAGAAGCTATATCATCCATTTTGTTCTCCAATCCACTTTTTGATCAACATGACAATATGAAACGAACCCAACACTAACCCAGAGATTGTTCCTATTGCTATCCAATATCTCGGTCCTTCCAACGCATTGACTAACCATCTTGCAGTAAAGAAACCAATGAGAATATAGGTAGAAAAAATACCTCCAGCTCCACCGATATAAAGAGCTAAATACCAAGGATTATCATTGTTTTGTGGGTTGTCCATAGCTCAATCCCAACCTATTTTACTTAATATTTGAAGAGTTTGTCAATCAAACGTTTTCATTGTATTAAAGTGTGAAAATACAAGAAAACATCTCTCGTATATTCACTAATTTCAAAGAACCGTACAGTCTAACTGTACACTATTCTATGGGTTTAAATATAACACCAATTCACTTATTTGTGAACATTCTGTGAAACTCTTCAGGACGTTCGCTTTCTAAACCGAAATGGTGAAGAATCGCATTGACAATTCTCTCTGAAGCCTTTCCATCTCCGTATGGGTTGGCGGCCCTACTCATGGAATCATATACTTCAGAATCAGTTAATAACGTTTTGGTCCGAGCGTACACCTTCTCCTCGTCCGTGCCCACCAATTCTAGTGTTCCAGCCTGAATTCCTTCAGGACGCTCTGTCGTGTCGCGAAGTACCAGTACAGGTACACCAAAGGACGGCGCTTCTTCCTGTAACCCTCCAGAATCGGTTAATATCAAATGGGTATGGGGATAAAAATTTTGTAAATCTACAACATCCAACGGATCGATAAGTTTAATCCGTGGGTGATTCCCAAGAATCTCATGCGCAGGATCCTTAACAGCGGGACTCGGATGAACTGGATACACAATGGCTACATCCTCGAATTCATCGGCTATCCGCTTAACAGCACGGAAGATATTGCGATGTGGTTCACCCTGGGATTCTCTACGGTGCGCAGTCATCAGAATAAGTCGTTTACCTGAGGCCCAATCCAATACAGGGTGATGATAATCAGGCTGTATAGTATATTGAAACACATCTGTAACGGTATTTCCTGTGATATAAATGCTTGACTTTGATTTATTTTCAGAAAGCAAATTATTTGCAGACATGTCCGTTGGAGAAAAATGTAAATCCGCAATAACCCCTGTTAATTGACGATTCATTTCCTCAGGAAATGGCGATTGCTTATTCCATGTTCTTAAACCAGCCTCGACATGACCCACTTGAATCTGTTGCATAAATGAAGCATAACTAGCAAGGAAAGTCGTTAATGTGTCTCCATGAACGAGTACAATATCAGGCTTAGCTTCCCGTAGCACAGGCTCCAGACCTGCCAACACACGAATGGAGATTTCGTTCAGTGTCTGGCTCTCCTTCATAATATCTAGATCATAATCTGGGTGTATATTAAAGACTTCCAAAACCTGATCTAACATTTGACGGTGTTGTGCTGTTACACAAACAACCGATTCAATTCTATCGGGGTGTTTCTGTAATTCCAGAATGAGCGGAGCCATCTTAATCGCTTCGGGTCGAACTCCGAAGATCGTCATCACTTTTATCTTCTTTGACATAAATGAATACCCCTCTTTTCTTACTTCGTTCCGTATAAACGGTCTCCTGCATCCCCTAGACCAGGGACAATATACCCATGTTCATCTAATCGCTCGTCCAAAGCTGCTACGTAGATGTCTACATCTGGATGTGCATCCTGAACCGCCTTAACACCTTCTGGTGCAGCAATTAGATTCATCATCTTAATCTGAGTACAACCACGTTTCTTGAGCACGTCAATAGCAGCAATAGCTGAACCACCTGTTGCAAGCATCGGATCGATAACAATTAATTCGCGTTCTGTAACATCTGTAGGTAGCTTCGTATAATATTCCACTGGCATAAGTGTTTCTGGATCGCGGAATAACCCAACGTGACCCACTTTTGCTGCAGGAAGCAGTTTCAGTACACCATCAAGCATACCTAGACCAGCTCGTAGAATAGGAACAAGTCCTAACATACGTCCAGAAATGACTTGGCTTTCTGTCGTACACACGGGTGTCTTTACTGTAACAGTCTCCAATGGGATATCTCGTGTAATTTCATATGCCATTAAAGTAGCTACTTCATCAACAAGTTCTCTGAAGTCCTTAGTATTAGTCTCTACATCCCGAATGAAAGTAAGCTTGTGTTGAATCAAAGGGTGATCACAGATCACCAATTTTCCTTTTTCCATGGTAAATCCCTCCGGTTAATTCATATGTGTTATTGTTATTAATGTTTATCAACGCTTCTGCATCGTCTTACAAACCTCGTCTATTATAGCATTCCACGAAAAGAATTTGCACCCACCTTGATTTATCTAAAGGTCAACCAGTAAAAGTATCTTATATTTACCTAACTTATATACATAGTCAACGCAGTCTTTCATTCAATTTGAGATATACGCATCATTAAGTTGGAAATTTCTACATCGAAATGATGTCTTTCTATAATATGTACAATTTCCTACTTCTACTTTTTTAGAAACAAGTTACCTTTAATTACGTTAAATTCAGTCTATAGTTTCATATCAAATGGCAAAGTTCGTTTTTTCGACAAAATTCGCACTTTAACAAAAAAAGACTGGAGAATTATCCCCAGTCTATCTCAAACTATTCATTTATTAATATTTCAAATCAGTATATAAAGGGTATTGATCTGTAAGTTCAGTCACTCGTGCAGTTGCTTGGGCAAGAATCGCTTCATCTTCTGGATTCTTTAGAGTTAGAGCAATGATCTTGCCGATCTCAACCATCGCCTTCTCATCCATGCCACGTGATGTTGCAGCTGGAGTACCCAAACGAATACCACTAGTTACGAATGGGCTCGTTGGATCAAATGGAATCGCATTTTTATTGACAGTTATACCGATTGAATCTAGTACTTTCTCTGCCAACTTACCTGTAATGTTCACACTACGAGTATCTACTAGCATCAAGTGATTATCCGTACCCCCTGATACGATGTTCAAACCTTCACTGATCAGAGTCTCAGCCAACACTTTAGCATTCTTCACAACGTTCTCTGCATAAGTCTTAAATGATGGATCCAATGCTTCCTTAAGAGCTACCGCTTTAGAAGCAATAATATGCATCAATGGCCCACCTTGTGTTCCTGGGAATACTGCTTTATCGATGGCTTGTGCCCACGGTTGTTTACAGATAATCATCCCTCCACGTGGTCCACGAAGTGTTTTGTGAGTCGTCGTCGTCACGAAATGCGCGTGAGGAACTGGGCTCGGATGAACTCCTCCAGCAACTAAGCCTGCGATATGGGCCATATCTACCATGAACAGAGCGCCTACATCATTAGCAATGGAAGCTAGTGCTTCAAAGTCAATGGTACGTGGATAAGCACTTGCACCCGCGACGATTAAACGAGGATGATGTTTAAATGCCAACTTACGCACTTCATCATAATCAATGAGGAAAGAATCCTCTTGAACACCATAAGGAACAAAGTTATACAATAGACCGGAAGCATTCACTGGACTACCATGTGTTAAATGTCCACCATGAGCAAGATTCATTCCTAATACGGTATCTCCAGGTTTAAGCGCTGCTAGATAGACTGCCATATTCGCCTGTGCCCCTGAATGTGGCTGTACATTAACATGCTCAGCACCAAACAATTCCTTCGCACGATCACGAGCGATGTCTTCTACGATATCAACACGTTCACAACCACCGTAATATCTTTTGCCTGGATATCCCTCAGCATATTTATTCGTCAAAACGGAACCCATTGCTTCCATTACTGCTTCACTCACGATATTCTCCGAAGCGATAAGTTCAATGTTGTTACGTTGGCGTTTAAGTTCTAAGTCCATAGCCTCTAATACTGCTGGGTCAAACTTGCGTAATTGTTCCATTTTCATATTCCTCCTAAAGGTTTCTTGGTCTAATTCCATAACCTGTGCTAGAATCCCCGCTACGCTGACGAATTGTTCTTCCGATCGCTGTTGCCCTCTGATTTCTTGATTATATACCGCCTATTGCGGTTGAAATCAGAGGGCAAGCATATGCTTTCGGAGTGGTTTTCCTACGGAAACCCTGTAGGCGAACGCTTCGCTTCTCCAGGACAATTCCGCCCTCTTCGCTATGATTCTTCATATACTTCTGTTCGGTAGGCATTAGTTACGGTGTAGAGACATTTCTTTCTTAAAAATTTACTCGTCACTGCGTTTTACTTTTATAATCAATCACAAATATGAGAATTACCTTGTTGAATGGAAGGTTCACCTTCCAATTGGTATCGTGCTCGCTCGCCGCCAATAAGCTTCGGACGGGTGTAGGCAGCATTCACACGGGCTTGCCCTATATACCGAATGCTAGGACGGAAGGGTACGGCTACATGCCGTAAATGCATTCCGATCAAAGTCTCGCCGATATCCATTCCAGCATGCGCTTCTATACGCTCTGCAAGGCAAGGTTCCACCATACTCCGATAAGCAGCAGAAGCCATTGAACCTCCAGCTGTAGGATACGGAACTGCGGCAACCTCTGTCAGGCGTAACTCTTCTAGAAGCGTTCGTTCAATGACTAATGATCGATTCAAGTGCTCGCAACATTGAAACACAACATGGAATCCAAATTCTTTACGGACCTCATCAATCCCAAGAAGTAACTCATCGGCAACTTCCAACGCCCCTGCCGTACCGATATGACTACCTGCTACTTCACTAGTACTTGTACCTACTACAAGAATCTTGCCCTTACTCAGCTTAGCAACCTTTACAAGTTCCCGCAGTACAAGTGCTACTTGTTCTTTGAGTGAAGCTGCGGATATCGCACTCTGATCCATGGAAGAAACCTCCTTAGTCTTGCATATACCGTTCTTCAATAAGCTTGATTTTGTTCACACGGTTTACATGACGTTCTTCTTCACTAAATTCCGTAACAAGCCATTCTTTGACGATCTCACAAGCTAAACCGGGTCCGATAACACGTTCGCCTAATGCGAGTACATTCGTATCATTATGTTCTCGAGTGGCCTTAGCGGAGAATACATCATGAACTAGAGCACAACGTATACCTGGAACCTTATTAGCTGCAATACTCATACCAATCCCTGTCCCACACACCAATATCCCACGATCCACTTTACCCATTATCACTTGTTCACATACAGGAAGCGCATAATCAGGATAGTCCACCGCATCCGTGCAATTACACCCTACATCTACAACCTCATGTCCCAATTTCTCAATGACATTTATGATGTCCTGTTTTAATCGAATACCACCGTGATCTGTACCTAATGCGATTTTCATTTAGAAAAACCTCCTAATATCTCTCTTTTATCTTGTACCATTATACTCAATATTTGGCCAAAATACGAAAAAAGAGCAGTCTACGGTAATCCGTAGAATTGCTCTTGTGCCCAGGCGACCGGCCGTATATCCCGATGCTCCATCGTGGTTTAATCCACAGCGTCGCCAGTTACATCGGAACCGATTGTTCTTCTTTTTTCATGATAAAACAATCAACGACGAAATGCAACGATCAATTAATTGTTATTATTTGATAACTTCACTAGAAATCGATCAATAGCTGTACGTATCTCCGCTGCTGCCACTTCATAATCTTCGCGGGATCCACCAAATGGATCTGATATATCAAAGCTTGGAATACGTTGCTGGATCTCAATCATTCGTTCTCTATTCTCAACGGGTTTACCTAACGCTGTGTTCATAGCCCAAACTGCATAAAGACTATCTAGCTCCGCTACATCTCGAAGTACACTCTCATCGTCTTCAGCATATTCCTTCAATGTATAGATCTTGCCCATAACTTCTGGGAAAGCCCGTAACACATGTTGTTTATGCGCTTGTGTTAACGTAAGAATGAGATCACTATCCCGTACAACATTTGATCTCAGTGGTTGTGAGGTTATTGTATCATCTATATTATAGTCTCGTAGAACCGCTTCGGCATGTCTAGAAATAGGTGACCCTTCGTTAGCAGCCACACCTGCAGACTGTACCTCAATCTGAAGACCCCGTTCTTTAGCCAATTTCCGGAGAATCGCTTCTGCCATCGGGCTACGGCATGTATTCCCTGTACACACGAACAAAATACGCAACACGTTTCTCCACCTCCTAGTAACATCTTTTATATTGTATCAAAAGATGAACATGAGTCCAAATGCTAATAATACAGCACCACCTAGAGCTTCACCATAATCGCCTAGGTTACGACTCACTTTCCTTCCGAGGAGAAGACCCATCATCGACATTAATCCACCAAAGAATCCGAAGGCTAATATTGTTATTAGTAAATTACTTCTAAACATCCCTAAGGATACGCCTACGGAGAAAGAATCAATACTGACGCTGAGAGAGAATAGGATCATCCCACCCCACGAACGGTGATTTACAACTTTAGCAAAACCGCCTCGAAAGGCATTTACAATCATATGGCCACCAAGTAACACTAATAATCCACCAGCCACATACGCCGTTACTTTTCCCAACAACGAGCCAACGTATTGCCCCGTATAAATCCCTAACAAAGGCATAATGATATGAAAAATACCGATCATTAAGCTTATTCTCAGAACGTGTAGCAATCGAATTCCTCTCATGCCAATACCTACACCAAGTGAAAAAGCATCCATTCCCAAAGCTGCCGCCATAACAAAAATTGTGATGAGCTGCCCCCATCCGGCAGAATTTTCTAGCATGAGTATTCCTCCAAGTCCGTTTGTGTACTTTGTACAACCATATGCGGACAAGAAGTGAAACATGTCAGATCAACCAGATATCTCCTACGAAGGGAATGTGTCCAGAACGATATAACTTACACCCAGCACACGAAGTGATGATTAACCTTCACTCTAATTCATATCGATGATTCGTCCACCGGCAGCCTTAACAAGCCGATTCATAACAGCTTCACCTATTCCTTCTTCTGGGCATGCTTCTGACATCATATAATTTACACCTAGCTCATCAAATCGGCGTAACGCTGCATATAATCTATGCGCTGCATCAGCAGGTGTAGCCAACGATCCAAGTGAAACAACTAGGTTCGCAGGATCTGAACCATAGAACGGAATATGTTCATCAAAAGCTAATAACCCCGTCATTAATCCCGCCTTAGAGGCCTCGTCCAATTGTCTCCTAATATGAGACGCAACAGCTTGTGGTGAAGAACCGCGTACTACGCTTAGTTCACCTTGTGGAGCATAGTGAGTATACTTCACGCCTGGTGAACGCGGAGGTTCCGAAATAGAATCCAATGCATCAGTATGTGGTGATTTGACTAGATGCCCAGGTGTTAAAGCTGACTTCGCTTCACCGGCAGCTCCTCCCACACTAACAACGGTAGCTCCAGTTACTAAATTAAGCTGTTCTATAGTAATTCCACCAGGACGCAACACTTGAACATCCCCATTCGAGAATACACGCACAACCGTGGACTCAACCCCTACACCAGCCGATCCCCCATCAAGGAGTCCGTTAATTCTTCCGTCCAAATCTTCGCTCACATGCGATGCAAGTGTAGGACTAGGTCGTCCTGAGCGATTCGCACTAGGTGCGGCAATGGGACAATCTGCTGCTAATATTAACGCCAATGCAATAGGATGATCTGGCATGCGAATTCCCACGGTATCTAAACCTGCAGTAACACAATTCGAAAGTGCGCCAGGTCGAACAGGAAGAACAATCGTAAGCGGACCCGGCCAATATATATCCATTAGCATGTGCGCGACAGGCGGAATTTCTATCACAAGCTCATCTAATTGCGAACGATCCGCGATATGAACGATCAGAGGATTATCAGAAGGACGTCCCTTGGCAGCAAATACAGCTTCTACCGCTTCGGTACTTCGAGCATCCGCTCCCAGTCCATATACCGTTTCCGTTGGAAAAGCTACAATTCCACCTGCTCGTATAAGTGCAGCAGCTTCCTCCATCACTGGTACATTAGCTATATCTTGCTGATTGATTTCTTTACCTTCCGCAATTAAATCTTGAACATTCCAATAGACTGTAGTCATTCCATGTTGTTCCACTTTGCTATCCATTCCCTTATCGAGACTATGCGTCATTTCTACATCCCAGGCTTTCTATATAAATTATCATGATCATGGTTTAAATTGAATTTGAAAATTCCTTACATAGCGAAAAAGCGCCCCTTTACCATAGTCGCACGATCTACCATCGGCTGAAGCACTTTTCAACTATACACTTTCATCTATGTTAGCACAAAACAACATGTAATTAAATTCATGAACTGCAACAACAATTCACTATTCAATCTTGTAATTGACCTTGAAGCTTCCCGAGGTGTCCTCACCTATAACCTCTATTTTATATTTTCCTTCTTTGTCCGCCTTTATTTCTGCCACCCCTGCCTCGTTCGTTGCGAACTCATTAATTAATGTGTCGTCGGGATCATACAACTTAATAGATAGATCGCCTTTTTTTACTTTTGATTGATAGTCGATGAGTATCGTCTCTCCGCTCTGTGCCTTGATCTGCTTCACTTCATTTCCCGTAAACAATTTATAAGAAGCTTGCATATTACTTCCCATGTTGGACCCAACCCACAATATACTTCTATCACAAGCAGTTAACATTAATATAAACGTGACTACTAGCGCCAAGATTCCTATCCTTGTTCTTATTCTCATATTCTCACTCCCGATTGATTAATGATTTGACCGCAGTATGGGCAATATTCAAAATCTCTTCCAATACTCCTATTACAATTCGCACACATCTTTTGGTGTTGTTTTCTTACAATAAAATAGAGAAGTAGACCAATTAGGTTAGGGATGTACATAACAGCAGTCATCCAGAGCCAGACGTTCATTTTTTTCCTAGATGCATCCTTGTATATAACGATAGCTAGAATAATATACATGGAAGGTAGAAGCACCATTAGGATGCATACCATAACATACCAGACTAGATCATCACTCGTAACTTCGTTCATATATTGAAACATCATGTACCCCATTCCAGCAAAACACGCTAGAAACAAAGATGTAAGAGCCCAAAATAATATTTTTTCAAAAGAAATTCGCGAATTCATACTCATACTCATTCTCCTCAACTCACCTTCGGCTTATAGGGATATTCCATCCTGTAAATAGGAGTTGCGATGCACAACCCATATGGCAACAGTACCCTGAGTCAAACAGTACATAATGAATAGACCTAACTTATATATCAAAGGGAACGGTCCTATGAGCAAGCAGATGAATATCCCGATCAATATAATGGAACAAGATAAGGCTGTCATCATCATTAACAGTTTATACGTGTCCCTTTTCTTAATCTTAAGAACCGTATTCTGCACAAGGTACGATGGCGCAACCATATCCTGATTAAAATATTCTTTCAGTAACGTCTCATCCATCTCACGATGTCTCATAATACCCGTACCCCTCCTTCATTAATTCACCTAACATTTTCTTCCCCTGATTTAGCCGTGATTTCACGGTACCCATTGGAATTCCCATTAATTCCGCAATACCCTCATAATTATAGTCTTCGTAGTAATACAGAATCAGCGGCGTTAGGTATCGCTTGGGTAACTGACGAAGACAATGCTCCAATTGACCGTAACGCTCATCACTTAACAAACGATCCTCCACCGGTGGATTTGTATCCTTAACCTGTAACATGTGTGAGGTAACATAAGATACCTCGGTTGATAAAAGACTATATACCTTCCTCCACTTCCGATAACGATCACGATACAAGTTGATGGTTACTTTAAAAAGCCAAGTTTTAAACGGTTTATCCGAATCATATTTCTCTAATTTACGAATAATACGTAACCACACCTCCTGAAATAGATCCTCAGCATCATATGGGTTCAATGTGAGATGTCTACAAAATCTGTATAGTTCATTTCTGTACACTTCAATCAAACAAGTTAGCGATTCTTGATGGCCGGAACGATATAACTCGACGAGCTGTTTATCACTAAGCATCCCTCTTCCGCCGCCCTTCATAGAACATTACGAATAAAGCCAGATGATTGTTCGAAAATTCACAAAATAAATGTTGATTGTTGTTAAAACCATCATAACTGTCGATATTCAACAACAAAAAAATCATTGTTGAGTAATCACAATGATTTTAGCTAATATATGTAACTAAATGATTTAGAATAATCCTTTTACCCAGTCCATTATTCCAGAAATCAAATCCCACAGGAAGAATCGTACTTCAGGTGTTTCATTGGAATCCGTAGAAACCTGCTGAATTGTTGATTCCTTTGTATCATCTGTTCCCGCTGCTTGGACCGTTGTTACTGCCTGCTGAGCTACCGCATCACCACTACCTGCATCTATGAAACATAACGGTGGAAATAATACACACCACCAATTCTGACCATTCCCATTGCCAAGCGTAACACGAAGGGCTTCATAATCACCTGCAGGATATACCGTACCGCCATATAATTTCGTTGGAAAAGGGACTACCTTAAGCTCCACATGATAGGAATAGCTGATTCCTCGATTAGTTAACTCTCTTCCCACCAATTGATTTAATTCATCCATATGATTACGAATGGTTTCTCTAGCTTGATCCAGATTCTGAGGATCTTCTAATTCACTTACCCATCCATTCATTTCTGATACAATGGCATCTCTAATCTCTCTTTTGACAAGTTGATCATCTATACTATCGGAATTCGCTAGAATACGTAATCGGATCGACTCCTCAGGAATAGGCCCACTCACAACAGATGCATCTGTACGCTGAGTATCCCAAGACATTACTAGCATGAATAATAAACTAAATATAATAGCTGCTTTCTTTACTACTACGCGTAACACGTCTGTTCTATCATCATTCCACTTCGTATTGTTCCATTTCATATGAATCACTCCTATAATATCGAATCATACTAGTAAGCATGTCCGTTATTAAGAGAGTCTAAACCTATCAATCTAGTAAAATATGAATTTATTAAATAGCCTCAGCACAAAAAAACCTCTTACCAACCATATAAAGGTTGATAAGAGGAGTCAATTATTTAAATTTATGCTTTCGGCTTGCTTGTATTGGCATAACCTGCAGGCTGAACTGCAAAATCTTCTTCAACATCCTGGCTATGAACTTTTACGCTCATAACGATCCCTATACTAGCCATATTAATAAGTAACGACGTTCCGCCGTAACTAATAAAGGGCAGTGTAATACCTGTTAAAGGCATAATTCCGATAAACGCACCGATGTTCTCAAAAATCTGATACAACATCATAGCAACCACACCCACAATCAGATAGGGGCCCGCGCGATCTCTACACTCTAAGGAGATTAGAATCATCCGATGGATCAATATAAAATAAAGTAAGAGTAATACCGAGGCACCAATAAACCCAAACTCCTCGGCAATCGCCACAAAGATGGAGTCAGAATACGTATAAGGTACACGTTCAGACTGGACTGAAGTTCCCTTCATAAACCCTTCTCCACTCATACCTCCAGAAGCTATAGCTAGCTTAGCGTTCTCGGTATGATAACTAGCTTTGGCGGTCGCCTTCTCAGGAATTAGCCAAGGGTCGAGTCTTTCGATCCAGTGATCTTTACCAATAGACTCTAGAGATGCTTTGATATTGTCATGGTAATGAATATACCCTTGGATTCCTCCAAAAAGCGATCCAATCATGATAGTCAGAGCAATCATGGCATGAGAAAATTTAACGTTCCCTATCCATAACAAACCAATCAAAATGATAACGTAACTGAACGAATTCCCAAGGTCATTCTGTGAAATAACTATTACAAAAGGAAGAATGGCGATCACACACACCGGAACAACGTCGCGCCAAAAGGATAACTGATTCTTATTCTTACGAACAAGAACATAGGTTAGAAAGAGAATTAGGCACAACTTAAATAGTTCCGCAGGTTGTAATTGTAGTCCTCCACCTAACTTCAACCACCCTTCTGCGCCGTTTGTGGATTCTCCTACAAAACTCACGACTCCTAGCAAAGCTATCCCAAATAAATAAATGTACAAGGCGTATTTCACCAATAGTCGATAGTCAATCAGAATTAATGCAAAGAAGGCTACAAAAGATACAACATAAAATTTCAACATCTTCATGTGATGTCCATCTAGGTATAATCCAGTGCTAACTCTCCCTTTGGTCACGCTGTATATAGTAAATATACTAATCACCATAAGAGCAACTAGGACTAGCACGATAACATAATCGACTTTTTTTAACTTTTGAAGCATGTGCCGCCCTCCAGTGCTGAGGCTTCCTGCCTCTTGTGCCCCATAGAACACTTAGCTCTATTGTATAGGAATTACCGTCCATAATTCAAATAAACTAATAGGAATAATCGATCCCCATAACATGGCGATCTATTCCCGCTAAATCAGGAACAATTATAACTTCATTCCAATGCCCTGCGCAACGCAACATTTCCGCTATGTCCTCGGCTTGACCCATGCCGAGTTCAAAAGCAATGATACGCGGCGGAGCTAGAAGCAGGTCTATCTGTTCAAGCATAACACGGTAAGGCAAGAGTCCATCCCGGCCACCATCTAGCGCTAATCGCGGCTCGAAGTCGCGCACCTCCGGTTGTAGACCGGCAATATCCTCAGCCGGTATATACGGTGGGTTGGACACAAGAATGTCCAACTTCATTCCAGCAAACGGCTCCAGCAGATTGCCTTCGTGGAAGTTAACGGCGGCCTTATGGTAGGCCGCATTATGCTTAGCGACATGAAGCGCCTCCGGCGAAATGTCGCTAGCGTATACGCGGAGGCCGGGAGCCTCCACCGCCAGCGTCACGGCAATGGCGCCGCTGCCAGTGCCAATGTCGGCTACCGCGAGCGGCTGAACTGAGGCGGAGCAGCCGCCAGGCCATAGCCGCTCGACCTGCTGCAGGACGGCCTCGACCAGCAGCTCGGTCTCTGGCCGTGGGATTAACACGGCCGGATTTACCGTAAAGAGCAGGCCGTAAAACTCCTGCTCTCCTATGATGTACTGCGCGGGTTCACCCGCCGCTTTGCGGGTGACCGCGTCTTCCCAAGCAGCAATCCTTGCTGCAGGGAAGGGTTCTGGCAACGCCATATAATAGGCGGTGCTAGTTAAGCCCAGCACATGCTCCAACAGCAGCTGGGCATTCCTTTGCGGCTCCATTACGCCGCAAAGCATTAAAAAAGAGGAAGCCTCCGCAAAGGCTTCCCGTATACTTTGCTTTGGTGTCATGACAAAAGCGTCGTTATTCAAAGCGTTATTCCCCTTTATCCATCAAATCTGTTTGCTCAGCAATACTTAAAGCAGAAATAATATCTTCCATATCACCGTTCATAATCTGCTCCAACTTGTGTACAGTCAGACCGATACGATGATCGGTTACGCGGCTCTGTGGAAAGTTATACGTACGAATGCGTTCACTTCGATCGCCTGTACCCACTTTACTTTTACGTTCACCAGCGTATTTAGCTTCTTCCTCTAAACGCGTCATATCTGAGATACGCGTACGAAGAACTTTAAGCGCTGAATCTTTATTCTTGTTCTGTGATTTACCATCTTGGCAAGTTGCCACAATACCTGTAGGAATATGAGTTACTCGCACAGCAGATTTCGTCGTATTAACGGATTGTCCACCAGCACCACTAGAACAGAACGTATCTACACGAATATCCTTGTCATGAATTTCAATCTCGAATTCTTCCGCTTCTGGCATAACCGCTACGGTTGATGTCGACGTATGAATCCGGCCACCCGATTCAGTGGTTGGGATGCGTTGCACACGGTGTGCACCACTTTCATATTTCATTTTGCTATAGGCACCACGACCATTAATGGAGAAGATTACTTCTTTAAATCCACCAAGGTCATTGCTATTGATGTCCATGATTTCTACTTTCCATCCCTGTGCATCGGCATAACGAGTGTACATACGATAAAGATCAGCGGCAAATAAAGCTGCTTCATCTCCACCTGCTGCCCCACGGATTTCAACAATAACGTTCTTGTCATCGTTAGGATCCTTCGGTAATAGAAGTAAACGAATCTTACTATCTAACTCTTCCTGACGAGATGTAAGTTCATCGATCTCCATCTTTACCATCTCGCGCATCTCATCATCTAGCTTCTCCGCTTGCATCACTTTAGCGGCGTTTAGTTCCTGTATAACTGTTCTATATTCAGTAAAAGCCTCGAAAGCAGGCTGCAAATCTGATTGTTCTTTAGAATACTCCCGTAACTTCGTGTTATCACTCGCAACGTTAGGGTCACAGAGTAGTTCACTCAGTTTTTCATAGCGGTCCGCCAAGGATTGTAATCTGTCCAACATTGGGGGTCACCTCTCCTATTCAAGATCATACCAATTCGTCGTATTTCGACTCTTTATTATATCATATTGAGGAATAATTATATATATGGGATCTTATTTTTTCAATATTATCCATATCCTTATCCACTCGTAAGAGTCTCAATTGGCATCTCTTATCATGATATGTTCAATCATCTTAGTACCTACAGTATGCCAAGCTTCATTTAATCTACACATACATATACCTAATTCGTTCCTATTAGAAATAATATAGGGTCATTCTATTCTAGCATTGGAGAGGGAACAAAGATGAAATTCATGACGTGATGACCCTCTTCGGTAGCAGTAAACAGTCCAGCAACACTCCATTTATCAAGCATAAACGGCTTCGCCGTCCTTTAGCGGCGATGAAACGTTTAGCGTTGAAATATAATCCTATTTATAAGCAGAAATACTTATAAATTCTTATATTTTTAAAAAGGGAATTTCCTGATCCCTATGAATAAAAATCACATGAATAAGCCTGCCGCGTTGGCAAGCTTATTCATGTGTCATGGAATTGGTAGCTAAACGTTGAAACGGAAATGCATAACGTCTCCGTCTTTCACGATATATTCTTTACCTTCTAAGCGCACTTGTCCACGTTCCTTAGCAACACCCATCGTGCCAGCTGCTACTAGGTCATCGTAAGACACGACTTCAGCACGAATAAATCCACGTTCGAAATCTGTATGAATAACACCTGCCGCCTGTGGTGCTTTCATTCCTTTACGAATCGTCCATGCACGAACTTCTTGTACACCCGCTGTGAAGTATGTGTATAAACCTAGAAGACTATATGCTGCTTTGATCAGACGGTTAAGACCCGACTCTTCAAGCCCTAGTTCTTCTAAGAACATCGCTTTATCTTCGCCTTCAAGTTCAGCAATCTCTGCTTCTACCTTAGCGCTGATCGGTACAACTGCGGAATTCTCTGCTGCAGCGAAATCCTTCACTTGTTGTACAAAAGGATTGCTATCTGCACCCGCAACACCATCTTCACTCACGTTAGCTGCATATAATACAGGCTTAAGTGTAAGCAGATGAAGATCACGAACAATCGCCTTATCATCTTCACTTAGTTCCAAGCTACGTGCAGGCATATCGTTATAAAGAGCTTCCTTAACACGTTCAAGAACTTCCACTTCTATCGCGATTTTCTTGTCACCATTCTTTAAGTTCTTACGTGAACGGTCAATACGTTTCTCTACACTTTCAATATCCGCCAAAATAAGCTCCAGATTAATCGTCTGGATATCACTTACTGGATTCACTTTCCCATCCACATGTGTCACGTTCTCATCTTCAAAACATCTCACAACGTGAACAATGGCATCTACTTCACGGATGTGTGCTAGAAATTTGTTACCTAGACCTTCACCCTTACTCGCACCACGAACAATTCCGGCAATGTCTATAAATTCAAATGCGGTAGGAACTGTTTTATCAGGGATAACCAATTCAGTCAATTTATCTAAACGCTCATCTGGTACCTCAACAACCCCTACGTTCGGATCGATGGTACAGAAAGGATAGTTCGCAGCTTCTGCTCCTGCTTGTGTAATTGCGTTAAACAACGTGGACTTACCAACGTTCGGTAATCCGACAATACCTGCTTTTAAAGCCATTTATATGACAACTCCCATTTTAGGTAATAGATTTTACTATTATATATTAGAACATATAAGCCAGCAAGGACTATACCTAATTACCCAGAGATTAGAATTTATTTTTTCAACTTCATAACTAACGCCCTCCTCGCTTGAATCCGCAAATTCCGCAGTGGAGGGCGTCGCTATTCTGTTATGTGTTTGTGCCGTCTTTCTTGGGAACCAGACGCTCATCCGTCCGACCTTCTGAATGATCTTCTAGGGCGAACTCTGTTAGCTGCCATTCCGTTTTACCAAGCACGATATCAGAAGGGAACTCTTCTCCTTTTTGCAGATACAGCTCCCGTCCCTCTTCGTTCTCGTATACCCCTTCCACTTCGACTGTTTCTTTCGATATTGGAAGCATATCTTTGTTCTCGCTCATGTATGGATGCCTCCTGACGTCTTCATTCCTATAATAACTCGGCTCTATTATTCTCCACAGATGCGCATATTATCCCAGATACACCCATAACCTTTTCCAAAAAAATTCTTCCTTACTTCGTTTCCAATTCGATTCGTAATACGTCTTATTACAACGTTATGGGGTGATGCACGCAAAAAAAACCACAAGGTATGTTTCACCTCATGGCTTCAGACGTCACCGTCTTATATTTTTTTGGACATACTTATATCCGTAATCTCATACCCCATCTTCTGATACAATCCGAACGCAGTCTTGTTATGACCGAATACATGGAGCGAGATTTTATTGATTTGAAGGCGTTTTGCTTCTTCTTCCAAGGCAGTCATCGTCTGTGTACCATAACCTTTTCCTTGGTATGTCTCATAGATCACAATATCATATATAAAAGCCGATCTCCCTAGGGGCCCATCGGAAATATGTATCCATAGATGTCCAACTTTGACCTCCAATAATGGATCGATAACAGCATATAAGTAAGAGTTCGGTGTATTCAACCCCTCAGGAAGAAACCGTTCAAATTCTTGACTAGATAACTTTTGTGCTTCACTTGGTGCCCAAGTTCCAGCTTTGACCTTATCTTCTGCATAATCGATGATACTTTGAGAATAAAATTCCCCGTAGTCCTGATCAGTCATACTTCTCAATATCGCCATTTGAAATAACCTGCCTAATCATAAATATTTTCTCGAATGATTCGAATGAACCCATTAGGCCATAGGATTTGTTTCCGTTTTCCGGTTCACCATAGCCCGTGCCGGTTGTACGATTATGACGCATATCTACTTCACTTGAACCAATCGACGCGTCGTTCGCAGCGCTTCTATATCCGCAGCACCAATGCCGAACATCGCTGTGCGCAGCTCCAGCTCTACCCTTGCGAGGGCGTCGTCCAACGCCTCCTCGGATTGAACGGCCGGCCCGAGCAAGCTGCGGCCGAACCCTGCAAGATCGGCGCCGAGCGCCATTGCTTTAGCGGCGTCTACGCCGCTATTCAGCCCGCCGCTGCCGATCAGACCTCCGTGCGGGGATATCTCCCGCACCTCGGTAATGCACTCCGCGGTGGGGATCCCCCACCCAGCGAAGGCCTCCGCTGCCGCGCGACGAACCTCGTCGCGGCTGCGGAATTTCTCGACTTGGCTCCAAGAGGTGCCCCCGGCACCTGCCACGTCGATGAAGGAGACACCCGCGTCATATAACCTCGACGCGGTCTCTCCATCAATACCCCAGCCCACTTCCTTGATGCCTACAGGGACATCAAGTTCACGACATACGGATTCAATTCGCGATAACAATCCGCTGAAGTTCGTATTTCCTTCCGGTTGGAACACTTCCTGAATACCGTTCAGATGTAATACCAACATGCTCGCACCCGCGATCTCAACGGCACGTAAGCAATCCTCCGATGTGAAGCCATAATTAAGCTGAATGGCCCCCAGATTAGCAATGATGGGGATGTTCGGCGCCTTATCTCTAACATAGAAGGTTGATGCCAGTTCGTCCCTCTCCACTGCTGCACGAACAGAACCCACCCCAAGCGCCCAACCACGTCGCTCTGCGGCCTCTGCCAACCGTGAATTAATAGCCCCCGTTGCCTCACTTCCACCCGTCATGGAGCTGATCAACAAAGGTGTCCGTACGGGTATACCTAAGAAACGAGTCTCGATACGAATATCATCAAAATTCGTCTCAGGTAACGCACAATGCCGGAATCGATAACGTTCAAAGCCAGCCGTTATACCAATACCTCCTACTTCTTCTTCTAAACAAAGCCGTACATGTTCTATTTTACGTTCACCTGTTGGTACTCCAGGCATAAGTGACTCTCTCAACACGCCAGCGGTATCCGTCGTCTGTGCCGATAAGTCCCCTATCGCACCACGGAATTCCGTTTCTTTCATTTATAGTTCCTCCTCAAAGTTTTGTTCCAACTGCTCCGTAAGCATTTACTTAAATTTTTGGAACAAAACTGTCTTCGTAAGCATCCGCTTAAGTTTTGGAACAAAACTCGAATCACAAGCTATCTCCCAGTTTTGCACCAAAACGATAACGAATGGTCTCCTAGATGTACATGACTAAACGTGATCATTATTATACCATATGGCCCGTGATATACTCGCCTACCAATCTTCCAGACAAAGTTACCATGGACGTTCCCCCTCCAGGATGCGTTGTACCACCCACATACCACAACCCTTCGATATCCTTGCTACGATTGCTAGGACGCAAGAAAGTCTGTCCGACCGAATTCGATGAAATACCATAGATTGATCCTTTATAAGCTAGCGTGTCACTTGCTATATCCTCGGGTGTGTAATATTTAAGAACGTCTCCCTTGTCTATCCCCGTTAGACCATGCTGACTCAATATGGACAATACCTGATTCCCATATATTCGTTTTTCCTTACCCCAGTCTAAATTAGCACTTAAAGATGGAGCATTAGCAAGAATAAACAAGTTACTTCCACCTTCTGGAGCCATCCCTTGCTCTGAATAACCTGAATAACAGACATATATCGTCGGATGTGCTGGAGTTAATTTTCGTTCAAATATATTTCGAAACTCTGGTTCATATTTATCAGGGTAAAATACCGTATGATGCAATAACTTCGAATATTGTTGAGCTACACCAGCTAAAGTAACAAATCCAGAAAGAGAAGGCTCGTACTTTGCAATTTTATCATTACGCATAGAGGGTCGATCTTTCTCATGAATTAGCATGCGATTCACACTAAGTACATCTCCATTAGCCACAATCGTCGGGGCCTCATAGAATCCGTTATGGGTCTCCACGCCAGTTGTTCTGCCATGAGTTACTCTTATTTGGATGACTTCCGTATTGGTCACGATCTTCACACCAAGTTCTCTAGCTAAACGGGCCATTCCCTCTACAAGTTGATAAGTTCCACCACGGACACCATATACACCATTCTTCGCCTCCACATGCCCTAACATTGCAAAAATCGATGGGGTTAGGTAGGGAGATGAACCGACATATGTCGCATACCTTCCAAACATAGCCAACGTATTGGGATGAGTGAAGTACCGCTTAAGCAAACTATGTAGTGTTGTAAATGGTCGTACTCGCATCAGACTCCGTAACATCACTGAACTCGCTTTATCCTTCCATGAAAGAAGAAGCTTGTTCATGAATTGATCCTCTGCATGCTGATATAATTCTCCTGCTTCTCTTATATATGATGCATACCTCAGAGCATCTGAAGGACAGTAAGTAGCTATCTGATCTTCCATCCTAGTGATATCACGAGATAAGTCGACCCTTGATCCATCTGCAAATACATTACGAATGCGAGGTTCTATTTCGTAGAATTCTACATAATCCTCCATCCGAACTCCTACCTGGTCAAATACATCACGAAACACATTTGGCATTGTAATGGTGGTAGGACCGCAATCGAACGTATATCCCTCTACTTGGAACTGTTGCAGTTTGCCACCAATGGTTGATTGGCGTTCTAATACCGTAACATCCCAGCCTTTCGCTGCCATTGTAATAGCACAAGAAAGACCACCGAACCCTGCCCCTATAATAACCACTTTCTGCTTCATCCAGACCATCTACCTTTCCATAGGTATCCTTTACCTGTCTCCAAAAACTCTCCATCCAGAACTAAAAAAATAAACCACATCCTGCTGGGATCTCCTATGAAAGTCCTTTGTATCATGTGAATGACGTTCAGTTCTGGAATGACCTTACATACGTTAAAGACGATGATCAAGTGATCCATGAGCAGGAGATTCTAAAAAGAATACTACAGATCGTAGAAGATTCAAGAAAATTCTTAGTCATTGACCTATTTCTTTTTAATCATTACACCCATGAAGGGGACACTTTTTCTCAAGTTGGCCGTACACTTGCTGATAAACTTATCACGCAGCAGGGAATACAACTGAACACCAAGCAGGATGCCGCTACGATGACGGATTGTCCCTCCGAACGCTGTTACCCAGAACCTAAAGAAACAAGAGCATCTGCCAATAGCAGACGCTCTTGTTTTTATAATAAAGGTGCTACTAACCTTGCTAACGATTCTAAGAGGCGTTCCCATAGCTTTCTTTTCTTAACTTGATCTGAACTCATCAGGCTAGTAGACAATAGATCCCGTTCGAAGTCTGCGACCATTCGATCCACGCTATCCGTATGAACAAGAAGCGCATTGACTTCAAAATTAAGGTTCAAGCTACGCATATCCATATTCGCAGTGCCTATCGTTGCTACTTCACCATCTACAATCAATAATTTCGAGTGAATAAATCCCTTTTCATACTCGTATATTTTCACACCTGCGCTAAGTAAAGATGGAAAATACGAATGTGACGCATAGAAAGGAAGCCATTTATCCGGTTTAGCTGGGAACAAAATACGCACGTCTAGTCCCGATAGTGCAGCCACTCGAATAGCCGTTAAAATATCATCATCAGGAATAAAATATGGCGTTGCGAGCCATACTGTTTTTTCCGCTGAAGTAATCATGGAGAAGAATATATTTCTCAGTACACGTCGATCATTGTCTGGACCACTCGCAATCATTTGAACAACACCATCGCCTGCACTACTAAGCGTAGGGGACAAATACTCTTGATCGAGGATTCGCTCTCCCGTCATATACAGCCAGTCCTGCAAGAAAATAATCTGTAACGTTCGAACAGCTTCACCTTTAACTAACATATGGGTATCCCGCCAGTAACCATACGTCTTACTACGACTCAGATACTCGTCACCAACATTCAGTCCACCCATAAACCCTATATCCCCATCAATAACTACAATTTTACGATGGTTACGGAAATTGACACGACTAGAGAAGAAATTCGTCTTAACACTACCAAAAGCAACCAGCTTTACACCTGCATCGCTCATTTCTTTTAGGAACACTTTGGGGATCTGCATACTCCCCACCGCATCGAACATAAATCTTACCTTAACACCAGATTTAGCCTTGTTGATTAGAATTTGTTGAATTCTTGTTCCAATCTCATCGGCTCTAAAGATGTAATACTCCATATGTATATGGTGATTAGCTTTCTCAAGTTCCGTAATCAGATTGGAGAAAGTCTGTTCTCCGTTTGTAAGAATCGTTGTTTCCGTTGAAAAAGAAATATGCGTACGTGCCAACCTCTGAGATAATTTCAACAATTGTTGTTGACGAGTTGAGAACTTAGAGAGATCTTGATGTACTCTTAACTCTTTTTTCTCTAATCTTTCGTATATTTTCAAGTCTAGGAGTGCTTTTTTATCGTATTTCCGTCGATTGAAATAGTTCTGTCCGAATAAGAAGTAAAAAATTAGCCCTACAACAGGAACTAATGCCAGCAACAATATCCAAGATATCGTTGTAGAAGGATTTCGATTCTCCATAAAAATAATGAAGATTAATGAAATAATCGTTAGGGTAGAAAATAAACTTACAATCGTTCCCGCTGTTTTCCCTACAACACCGAAACCAAAATAATAAAATGCAAACACGATGGCTGAAATCAATATTACCTGCAATCCCCGTCTCATATTTTCCCTCACTTTTAATCTGCTCTATACTTCCATAAGCATTGTATCATTGTTGTATAACAGTACTATTGTACATGATTTACTCTAATCCTCCCATTCAATTTCAAAATATGACTTCTAAAATGCTATACTGATTCTTTCAATCGTTTTAAATTAGTGTTAAAAAAAATGCCGTAACGCTGATCCAGTCATCGTATGGATCATCTTACAATTCAAAGGCTAAAGGAGTGTCATCATGAATAGACAATGGCTGTATGTATTCATTGGGGGAATCATTGAAGTCGTCTGGGTTTCAGGATTAAAGCATTCAAATAACATGTGGGAATGGATAGGAACTGCTCTTGCTATTATGTTCAGCTTCATTCTTATTATTATGGCATCGACAAAATTACCCGTAGGAACAGTCTACGCCGTCTTCACAGGATTAGGGACTGGAGGAACAGTCTTAGCAGAAATGATTCTATTTGACGAACTCTTCCGATTGTCGAAAGTACTGCTTATTCTGTTATTACTATCTGGGGTTATCGGTCTAAAGCTAATTACAGATAAAGATATAACTTCTTCGAAGGAGGCGAATATCTAATGGCTTGGATTGCAATTATTATAGCTGGATTATGTGAAGTACTAGGCGTTATAGGAATCAAGGGCGTCACAGAACGTAAAGGACTTAAGGCATATTTGCTAATGGCCATTTCCTTTATAGGCAGCTTCTCCATGTTATCCTATGCTATGGCCTCTCTTTCTATGGGAACGGCTTATGCCGTATGGACAGGTATCGGAACCGTGGGCAGCACCATCGTGGGTATGACTCTATACAAAGAACCCAAGGAATTCAAAAGAATTCTATTTATTTCGATGATTCTAATTGCTGCCATAGGATTGAAACTGATATCTTAATTCACCAATCGTGTGGGTATAAATCCCAGAGGTAAAGTTGTAACCCATTATAATTTATAATATAATCTGACTAACGAGTCACAATTAGAACTTGCAAGTTCTAGAAAGGAGTGAGTGTACATTGGCTGAGAAATCAGCGGACAAGAAAACCTACATTTTGAAGACTGCCTTACAACTATTCTCGACGCAAGGTATATCTTCAACCTCCATGCAAGAAATTGCGGAAGTATGTGAAATGTCTAAGGGAAGTCTATACCTACACTTCAAATCGAAAGACGAGTTGGAAGAGAGCATTTACTTATACTGTTTCCAACTCATTCGAGACAGTATTATACAGGTAGAACAGGATGGCCTTCTTTCTCCTAAAGAGCAACTACATAAACAAGTGGAAGTCCTCCTAAGTCATCTGATCGAGTTGCGTGAATTTGTGAAGAACCAGTTGATTGACGGTTCTGGTCCAAGTAAGAAACATCACTGTATGCA
Source organism: Paenibacillus sp. Y301 (assembly GCF_059445505.1). Classification (NCBI taxonomy): domain Bacteria; kingdom Bacillati; phylum Bacillota; class Bacilli; order Caryophanales; family Paenibacillaceae; genus Paenibacillus; species Paenibacillus sp. Y301. The sequence goes on from NZ_JCAIUL010000007.1 coordinate 130,288, forward strand.
AGATGAGCAATTTAGAATGCTTCATTGGTTCAAAGTCAAACTTGAAACCATCTATGGTTCTGATGTAGAACCTTATACGGTCGACCTCATCTTATTCTTTGGTGGCATACTGGCATCCTATTTACGAATGTTGTTCATTCCTGGTCTTCCTATGAACATTCATAGAATGGCAAACCATATCGTTACTTTACTTGACGATATCACTCACAGCATGATCTCCAATCAATCTGCCCCCATGATTACTCCCGATGTATTAACACAATGGATCAATGAATTCAAAGACCAATCCATGATTCAACGGCATCCTCTTCAGATCTTCAAGGAAATGAAGGGTTACCTCAAGGCGAGTACACTGGATGAGAGTTCGTACAAAGACGCTCTGGAGTCTATACATATTCTAGAGAAAGAAATTGTGGATGTTCACCCTCGGAGGGCTATTCTATTGGGTATGATAAGTAATTTAAATCAAATACCTGAGCTAAAAGTGCTAAATGACGAGCTTAAGGAGATTATTTCATTATATTCCGTAACGACGTGAAATCTCATGTTTATTCAAAATTACTAAGAAGTATAGAGAGAGGAGCAGAACCATACTTATGAAAAGTATTATAAATTTCTCATTGAATAACAAATTTGCGATCTGGATTCTAACCATTATTGTTACTGCTGCGGGACTATTTGCTGGAGTCTCTATGAAGCAAGAAACGATTCCTAATATTAGTATTCCATTCCTTAACGTTATTGCCGTGTATCCAGGCGCAGCTCCTGAAGGTGTCGTTGAAGATATCACCCTTCCCCTTGAGCAACGTCTAAGCAATATAGATGGCGTCAAGATGGTCACTTCTACTTCCATGGAGAACGCAGCCTCTATTGCGATGGAGTTCGATTATGGTACGGACTTAGATCAAGCAACTGCCGCTGTCCGTGAGGCCCTAAATGAGGTCAATTTACCAGAAGACGCACAAAAACCTACGATTTCCAAATTCAGTTTAAACTCTTTTCCAGTTATTTCACTAAGTGCTTCAAACAATCAAGCTAAAGATTTAGAAGAACTAACCAAGGTTATTGAGAATCAGCTTAAACCTGAGTTAGAGAAGCTTGAAGGTGTAGCTTCCGTTAGTATATCTGGGCAATATGTTAAAGAAGTTCAATTGAAATTTAATGAGTCCAAAATGGCAGAATTGGGCCTAAGCCAAGATACGGTACAAGGTATCGTACAAGGTTCCTCCCTTCGTGTACCTCTGGGATTGTTTAATTTAGATAAATCCGAGAAAGCTGTTGTGGTGGATGGAAATATTATTTCACTGGATGATCTGAAGAGACTAGCTATTCCCGTTATTCCGAGTGCAACGAATGTAGCGCCAACTCCCCCTACAGGTGCTGGTGTCGAGATGCTACAACCGGGTACACCTATGGGTATTCCGACGATAAGACTTGGCGAGATTGCGGATATTCAAGTCATTGGTAAGGCAGAATCGATCTCACGTACTGATGGTGCTGAATCGATCGGTATTTCAATTGTAAAAGACAACGACGCGAATACAGTCGATGTCGTAAACGTTGTAAAGGATAAAATTAACGATCTAGAAAAAAGCTATACTGGTTTGGAACTAACGACTCTACTCGATCAGGGTCAACCTATCGAAGATTCCGTAAATACCATGCTAAGCAAAGCTGTCTTTGGTGCCTTGTTCGCAGTCATCATTATTCTGATCTTTCTTCGTAATATTCGTTCAACCATTATATCCATTATCTCGATCCCGCTTTCTCTGTTAGCAGCTGTTCTTATCCTGTGGCGGTTAGATATTACGCTAAATATGATGACTCTAGGTGCTATGACCGTTGCTATCGGTCGGGTTATTGATGACTCCATTGTCGTCATTGAGAATATTTACAGAAGACTAACTGACAGTGATGAGCTATTAAGTGGTCGTGAACTCGTCCGTGAAGCAACTCGGGAGATGTTCGTTCCGATCATGTCTTCTACGATCGTAACGATTGCCGTGTTCCTTCCTCTTGCTTTTGTAAGTGGTATGGTTGGTGAGCTATTCTTACCTTTCGCTCTGACGATGGTATTCGCTCTCCTTGCTTCACTCGTTATTGCCATTACGATTGTTCCTATGCTTGCACATACGCTATTCAAAAAAGGAATCAATAAAAAACGGCACACTAGCAAAGAGGAAATCGGTAAGCTATCTAAAGGATACCAACGTATTCTGAACTGGTGTCTATCCCATAAAGCCATTACTTTCGGATCAGCTGTTATCCTTCTTGTGGGAAGCCTATTGTTATATCCATTGATCGGCACTAGCTTCATGCCAGAACAAAAGGATAAGTTCACCTTGCTGACCTATACACCTGAACCAGGAGATCAATTAGAAGTTGTTGAGAAACGTGCCCTTGACGCTGAGAAATTCCTCCTTAAACAAAACGGGTTAGAGAAAATGCAGTATTCCATTGGTGGCGCTAACCCAATGGGTGGCGCAAGTTCGTCGAACTCAGGTCTCTTCTACATTGAATATAATACGGATACTGAAAACTTCGAAGATATCCAAAAACAACTTGTCGAAGATCTGCAGAAACAAATTCCTGAAGGTAAGTGGGCCTCTATGGACATGACTGGTGGATTGGGTGGAAGCGGATTAAGTGTTAGTGTCTTTGGTGACAGCCTAGAAGATATCAAACCTATATCTGATGAAATTCTTAAGCTTGTGAATGAAGATACGACAAACTTCGAAAAAGGGAAGACAAGTCTATCTACTTCCTATGATCAATACACCATTGTTGCTGATCAAGAGAAATTAAGTTCACTTGGTCTTACCGCTGGGCAGATTGCCATGAAGCTAAGTCCAGTTCGTGAACGTCCAGTTCTAACTGAAATTGAAGTCGATAACAAAACCTATAAAGTTTATATCGAAACGGACAGTTCCACCTATAAGAGTATTAATGAGATCGCAGATGAGAAAATCATGTCTCCTCTGGGTATGGAAGTTGCCATTAAAGATGTAGCTAAGGTGGAAAGGGGAACTTCTCCAAACTCCATTACACGCACTGACGGTAAGATGGTCGTATCCGTTACAGCTAACATCGTGGCCACGAATGTTGGTGAAGCTTCTACAGACTTAGAAGCTAAAATCAACAAGATCGAGAAGCCGGATGGAATTGAAATTAAATTCGGTGGTACGACAGAACAAATTAACGATACGTTTACGCAACTAGGTCTTGCAATGGCTGCTGCAATTGCTGTTGTATACTTTGTACTCGTGGTTACCTTTGGTGGAGGCCTTGCACCGTTTGCAATCCTCTTCTCATTACCATTCACAATCATTGGTGCCCTTGTCGGACTACTGCTTGCGAAAGAAACACTGAACGTATCCTCATTAATGGGTGCATTGATGCTAATCGGGATCGTTGTAACCAATGCAATTGTCCTTATTCACCGCGTTATTCATAATGAACAGGAAGGTTTATCTACACGTGATGCATTGCTTGAAGCAGGTGCAACTCGCCTTCGTCCAATTCTAATGACCGCACTTGCTACCATTGGTGCATTGCTTCCACTGGTGACTGGACTAGAGGACAGTGCTGGGATCATTTCACGCGGTCTCGGAATTACCGTGATTGGCGGTCTGATCAGCTCCACATTACTAACACTAGTTATCGTACCGGTTGTGTATGAGTTTCTAATGAAATTTAGAAAATCGAAATTACAGGACTAAGTCAGTTGATTTCACAACTCTAGCATTATAAAAGGACATATCCCCTTTCCTTATGGAATGGAGGATATGTCCTTTTGGGTATGTAAACAATTCAGTGTGCTTCTGCTTTGGCAATATGCGATAATTCATGACAATTAGACAATTCATTTATTAGAAGGAGCCTTAACCTATGATTACTACGGTAACTTTAAATACAGCGTTAGATATTACGTATACCATCCCTCAGTTCCAGGTCAATCAGTTACATCACATGAGTGCATACCTAACCTTTCCTGGAGGCAAAGGCGTGAATGTTGCTCGTGTATTGAAGACCTTAGGCGAATCCGTTATAGCAACTGGTTACGTGGCAGGATTCCAAGGAGGAGCCCTGCTTGCAGGTCTGAAGGAAGAAGCCATCCCATCCGATTTCATCATGCTTCAGAATGGAGAATCCAGACGGGCCATCACCATTCTTGATCCCTCTCAAGGTACAAGTACCGAACTTGTAGAGGAGGGTCCTACCACTACAGAGACCGAGATCCAGGAGCTTCGCCTCAAGGTGGAATCATTAGCTAAAGACTCCGATTGGATGTTATTCTGCGGTAGCTTGCCCCTAGGTTGTCCAGCTTGGATCTATGCAGAGCTTACCGAAATTGCTCATCATCAAGGCGCAAAGGTAGGGTTAGATACTCGTGGAGATGCTCTACGAGAAGGACTTCTTGGTAAACCTGATCTAGTTAAGCCTAATGAGCATGAATTAGCAGATCTTGCAGGGATCCGATCCGACGATGATGAGGCAACGCTTAAGGCAATATCATCTTTAGTGGACGACAATACCCAGCTTGTAGTCGTATCCCAAGGTGAGCGTGGGGCCCTCGCATGCCACACTGGTAACCTCTACCGAATTCGCATTCCTCAAGTTGCGGCTATTAATCCTGTGGGTAGTGGAGACTCTATGATGGCAGGGCTTATAACTGCACTTCATAGAGGGCATGACATCATAGATGCCCTTAGGCTAGGCGCGGCTTGCGGAACAGTCAACACGTTACACAAAGCTGCGGGAAAAGTAACCTTAACGGAAATAGACACCATTCTTAAAGAGATTCAAATCATCCCCATCTAACAAGTTACCTAAACAAAAAAAGCCAACTCCTGACAACTCTTAAAGGGAATCAGCTCAAGGGCTATTATGAAAATAATAATCATTACTTATTAATCAAGAGTAGCTCGCCATGAACGTAACATTTCAATATCGTAGGGGAGAAACTCTTTTAAAACACACCCTATAGCTCTATACATAGGCGTTCTTGATTGGGTATATAACTCATCAGCTAAGCTTGGAATCCATTGTGTTAAATGTTGCTCTAAGAACTGAATCTGAGAGTCAATGAGCGCCTGTTGGAAAGTACGTAACCGTCTGTCATCTAACATACGATCAGCCAGAACAGCCATATATTCAAGCTCAATGGAGATATGATCATCTTGTTCAAGCTGTAATTTATTAAAGACAATACCTGATTGTGCATACATATTACGAATATCCGTTGTACAATCAACGCTATTCTTATTTAACTTACATCGATAATCGCTCTCACAAAGCGAAGGAAGAACCGGCCGAACACTATCGAATAGACGATGATATTCTTCTTTTTCCATTTCACAAATCTCTGTGTATTGTTCAGGCGTGATACTCGACATATAGTTCTTAAGAACTCTTCCGCCTGCTGTTAATATAGCTTCCTCTCTTATAACCATGTGTTGACGCCACTGAGCAATCATCGATAGGCTTGGTGGATTTCCTAGAAAATCAATAAGTAACTGGTACACCAAGCCCCTTCCTTGCTTCCAACGTATACATTCTTCTGAATCTCTAACCATTTCGAGAGACGTTACCATACGTTTATCCTCCTTTTATGTCATGTTATTAAGAAGAACCAAATGATTGGTCCGTAAAGATAGCGCTTTCTTGTATACAAGATTACATTAAAAATTAAATAATTCATGTGATGTAATTCATAAAGATAAGCAAAATACAAAACAATTTGTGTTAAAAATAAAAGTGTTTATGATTCTAATGAAAGCGCTTATTATAATGATGAGTACTATTACTCCTCTGTTGTCCTATGGGGTTCTTCTCTGGTATATTGTCATAACGAGGTCCACCAAGATAGTAGTAATATTTCCCTATATTGAACATGCTATGCAGATAACATATATGGAAATTTGCTGGTTTGAATCCCTTTTCAACACATGATAAAGTGAAATAGTTAGCGTGATTAGCCACACAGTAATGATCATTGGCGATTTACATTCAAGTCAGAGAGGAGTGTCGATATTGCGTGAATCTTTAAAGATCAATTCTTCTTTAACATCTCTTAAATTATTTAATTTCCTCATATATGGCACCATGGTCATTTTCACAAGTTTTTTTCAACTATACCTACAAGATGCAGGTATGCAGAAGTTTGAGATCGGAACTCTGATGGCTATTGGACCCTTCATCTCCTTATTTGCCAATCCGTTTTGGAGACACTGGAGTGACCGTTTACTCAATATGCGACGTATTCTCATCATCATGATGAGTGGAGCGCTAATCTTCGTACAGTTCGTCTTTCATGCCGATACATATGCAATGGTCTATTTCGTAATGATATGTTTCTTTTTCTTTCAAGCACCTATCTTTTCTCAAAGTAACAGTCTTATTATTGGCTATATTCAAGATACACCCTACAAATTTGGCTCCTTTCGCTTATGGGGCTCTATTGGTTGGGGGATTACAGCCATTGCTGCCGGGCAAGTTCTTGATTGGACAGGTATATCCAATGTATCGACATTACTTACGACTCTTCTGATCTTAACCATAGGAGCGGTCGTCATTCTCCCTCCTCTGAAACGTTCTTCTGAAACACCCATTTTGTATTTCAGAGGGTTTTCCGGTATTCTGACCAATCGATACTTCCTTACCTTTATTCTCATGGGTCTTCTGGTATCTATTCCTAACGCAATGAATAACACATTTATGTCATTGTATATAACGGAACTTGGAGGATCTAGAAGAATGATTGGGCTAGCCGTATTCCTCTCATCTTTCTTAGAAGTAGTCGTGTTCTCCTTGTTTAGTCGGTACATGAAACGTAAAATTTCATGGATGATGGGCTGTCTCGCCCTAGTGAGTCTGCTATTCGGTTTTCGTTGGCTTCTGATGGCTAATGCTACACTTCCACTGGAAGTCGCGGCTATTCAGGTATTACACTGCATTACCTTTGGAGGATTCTTCTACGTTGGGACCCAGCTAACGTCATTATTGTTACCTCGTCCATATCGTGCAACAGGCCAAGCCGTATACACACTTACCTGGAGTGGCCTCTCTGGCGTCATTGGTGCATTTATTGGGGGCTGGCTCTTCCAAAGCTTTGGTGCAGATTTGATGTATAGCACAGGGATGTTATTTTCCTTAATAGGGGCTGCTGGGTTTGGATGGATGTGGTATCTCATTCTTAAGCAGGGTTATAAACTTCCGCTCCCAAAAAGTGAAAAGGAGCCTGAAGTATATCTGGATGAATAAAATAAGGAGGGTGTCCCAAAAGTCATGAAAATGGCTAGGGACACCCTCTTTGTATTTACAATTTAAATGAACTTTTAAGTGACACGATCCGGTTAAATACTGGATGCCCCGGTGTAGAATATTTGGAGTCTACATTAAAATACCCGTGACGGAAAAATTGGAACTTATCCTGTGGAGCTACATCTTTCATCCCCGGTTCTATATATCCATGCAAAATCTCCAAGGAATTCGGATTGATCTGATCAAGGAACGTCTTCTCTTCTGCTCCTTCAACCTCTCCATCAGACTCTTCAGGCATAATAAGAGGCTCATACAGTCGGAATTCAGCCGGAACGGCTTGGCTTGCATCAATCCAATGGATTGTACCCTTCACTTTACGACCGGTAAAACCACTACCACTCTTCGTCTCAGGATCATAAGTACAATGAATCTCCACAACGTGACCTTCTTCATCCTTGATAACATCATTACATTTAATGAAATAAGCATTCTTCAAACGCACTTCATTACCAGGGAATAGTCGGAAATATTTATTTGGAGGATTCTCCATGAAATCATCTTGCTCAATATATATTTCACGAGAGAATGGCACTTGGCGAGTACCCATCTCTGGATTCTCAATATTATTCTCGACATCAAACCATTCATTCTGGCCCTCTGGATAATTGGTAATGACCACTTTAAGTGGATTCAATACCGCCATCGTACGAAGAGCCTTCAACTTCAGATCTTCACGGATAAAGTGCTCCAGCATTTGTCGATCTACGACACCTTGGCTCTTAGAAATACCCGTCTCATAGATGAAGTTCCGAATAGACTCTGGTGTATAACCCAGTCGACGAAGACCCGAGATTGTTGGCATACGTGGATCATCCCATCCATCAACATGCTTCTCATCAACAAGCAACTTCAATTTTCTCTTACTTGTTAACGTCTGGTCAAGATTTAGACGACCGAACTCATATTGGTGAGGAACATTCGGCATTTCGCATTCCGCTACCACCCAATCATAGAAAGGACGTTGATCTTCAAATTCTAATGAACATAACGAATGTGTTATACCCTCAATTGCATCCTCTATTGGATGAGCAAAGGCATACATAGGGTAGATACACCATTTATCGCCCGTATTATGATGATGCGTGTGAGATATACGATAAATAACAGGATCACGTAAGTTAATATTAGGAGAAGCCATGTCAATCTTCGCACGCAATACTTTAGCTCCATCGCTATATTTACCAGCACGCATAGCTTCAAACATCTCCAGGTTCTCTTCCACGCTGCGTTCACGATATGGACTGTTACTGCCTGGTTCCTTCAAAGTACCTCGAGTCTCACGAATCTGATCCGCACTGAGATCATCGATATAGGCTTGACCTTTCTTAATTAACAATACTGCCCGGTTATACATTTCATCGAAATAATCCGAAGCGAAACGAAGTTCTTCCCATTCGAATCCGAGCCACTTCACATCTTCTTGAATGGACTTCACATACTCTGTATCTTCCTTAATCGGGTTGGTATCATCGAATCGTAGATTCGTCTTCCCGCCGAATTCATCTGCTAAAGTAAAGTTAATCCAGATGGCTCTAGCATGTCCGATATGTAAATAACCGTTAGGTTCTGGTGGAAAACGTGTCACGATTTCCTTTACTTTACCGGAATTCAGATCTTCCGTAATGACATTCTTAATAAAATTGGAGGGAGTGCTTGGGTTCTCCATTGCAATCAACCTTTCATTCTTGAGATATCTGTCTCATCTTTTATATTAATATCATGTGAATTAATTTCATAAATCTAACTGCATTATGAAACTGATTCATGTATGTTTACTTTATTACTTCATACAAATATACCTGTAAAATGCGGATAGTTCAATAACATCACATTTCTTCCAACCACCCTTGGAACCTTTCTCTAATGACAGTTGCCAGAACATCCAATTCTACCATGCGTTGCAACGTCTCTGAATTAATATCTTTATGACCCTTCGCGAGCATCTGTAATATTTCGACTACCCTTACTTGTGCAGGATGGGACTCAAGCTTGCGAATTGTTGAAGTCGAGTTCATATACCCTGTCTGTAACACTCTGAAATAAAATCCACTGAAACCCGTCTCCAGAACTTGAGCAGGAAGATCGGCTGCCCCATGCTTCTGTGAAAGTTTGAAACAAGGATATCTAGGCTGACTCACTTGTAGAATGGCCTCCCCTATTTGAAAGACATCCCCAATACACACTTCGGTTTCCAACATCCCTGTGACCGTTAGATTCTCTCCGAATGCTGCGTAATCTAAAGACTTTCCAAGATGGGACTCCCAATAAGGATAGTGTTCGAAGGGATATACGCAGACCGCTTTGTCACATCCTCCATGATTCACTAAATCGGCCTGTCCATCCCCGTCTATGTAATCTTTCCCTATAAAGACATTACCTTGTATAGGATGTTTATAAATACCTGTCTCTAGCTCTTTTCCTTTATAATCCACTGATATAGGCTTCCCTACATTAAGTGATTTCAACTGTTGCTCCACTCTAGGAACCCCCTCTTCCTCTGATAACAACCTATTTATTTATAACATACCCCCCTCTCCATCCGATAACAAGCTATTTATGTATAACATCCCCCCGACTCAAAGCTGTGACTACCTGTAGAAACTTATGTTGCGTTGCCTTCGGACAGGGACTCATCTCCCCTCACCTCCATTAGTCAAATTCACTACCGAATGAGGTTGGCGCGGTAGAGGGTTATTAGTGTAATGGGACGAAATCAGGAATTCTAACCAGATTTCAGCGATGCTTACACTTATGCTATAATTTAATAAAGAACTTCTGTACTTTTACGAAAAATTGGATAAAGGGTGTATTGATCAACCATGTATGAGAATCAGAATGCTATGCACCACAAGCTGTTTATTATCGGCGCAGGTGCTGCAGGACTAATGGCTGCTGTTACTGCGCAGGATCAGGGTATCGATACTGCCATTCTGGAGAGCAACGACCGGATTGGAAAGAAGATATTAATGACAGGTGATGGCCGCTGTAACATTACGAATGAATCCACTGCGACGGGTACGGATGAAGCGGTCGTTCTATCACGCAAGTATCACAGCAATCAGACTGGATTTCCAATTACGGTACTGCAGCAATTTGGCATCCGTCAAACCATCGATTACTTCTCTATGCTTGGGCTTCCGCTTACAAGATTGAAGGATGGATTCATGTATCCAATGTCTCTGCAAGCTGCATCAGTGCTGGATATTTTTGAACTTGCGCTGGAGGAACGGAATGTTCCGGTATACCTCAAGAACAAAGTGTTGGATGTTACTGTTTCGAAGAATCATCCGCGCTTCACAATAAAGTGCCAAACGGAGACAGAGGAGCAGGTTGTTTATACTAGTGAATACCTGTTTCTGTGTACCGGTGGACTTGCTGGTCCGAACGCGGACAAAAATAGTCCTGGTTATATGCTTGTCGAACGTCTGGGGCACACCTTGGTTGAGCCTGTGCCAGCTATTGTGCAATTGAAGCTGCACTATCCGCATATGAAGGCGCTGTCCAATATCAAGCTTCAGGGACAAGCCCATATCATTGTAAACGGTAAAGTCATCCGTAGCGAAAAGGGTGAAATTGCATTCACGGATTATGGCATAGCAGGCCCGCTCATTCTCCAGCTAAGCAGGAAGGCTGCGTATCATCTCGCAAGAGGGGACGCTGTGAGCGTATCGGTTGATTTAATGCCGGGCCGCACAGAGGAAGAGTTAGTTGAGTTTTTGGAAATGCACTGGGGGACCTTCGGACATCGGACGGTTACAGATTCTCTACTTGGCATCTTCCATAAGAAGTTGGTTCCTGTCTTGCTGAAGGAGGCTGGCATCGATCAGCAGCCTGACTTGCTTTGCCAGGATCTTTCGAAGAAAACCAAAACAATATTTTGTCGAGTATTGAAGCGTTGGGAATTTAAAGTAACCGATACCAAAGGCTTCGAGAACGCGCAAGTAACAGCCGGCGGCATTGATACGACGGAGCTAATCGAGGGGACGCTGGAATCCAAGCTAGTACCTGGGCTTTATTTGGCTGGCGAGGTGATGGATGTAGACGGGGATTTCGGCGGCTATAACCTACAATGGGCATGGAGTTCCGGTTATGCGGCCGCGATAGCGCTTGCTAAGAAAATGTAATGAATTCAATAGGAAAAGGGATGCATCGATCAACCATGTATGAGAATCAGAATTCTAAGCACCACGAGTTGTTAATTATCGGTGCAGGCGCTGCAGGTATGATGGCTGCTCTTACTGCACGGGACCAAGGTATTGATACCGCAATTATTGAAAGCAATGACCGGATGGGGAAGAAGATATTAACGACGGGTAATGGGCGTTGTAACATTACGAACGAATCTACTGCGACGGGTACGGATGAAGCGGTCGCTTTATCGCACAAGTATCACAGCAATCAGGCTGGATTTCCATTGCCTGTTCTACAGCAATTTGGTGTGCGCCAGACGATTGAATTTTTCTCATCGCTCGGGCTTCCTCTTATACCCTTAGAGGATGGTCGGATGTATCCCATGTCGTTGCAAGCCGCATCCGTGCCGGGTGTTTTTCGCCTTGCTCTGGAGGATCGGAATGTTCCGATATATTTCAAGAATAAAGTGTTGGATGTTATCGTTTCGACGGAACATCCGCGCTTCACAGTTAAATGCCAAACAGAGACAGAGGAGCAAGTCGTTTATACCAGTGAATACCTGTTTTTATGTGCGGGTGGGCTTACTGCTCCGAAAACGGGAACGGATGGTTCCGGCTATACGCTTGTCCAACGTCTGGGACACACGCTTATCGATCCTGTGCCGGGCATTGTGCAATTGAAGTTAGATTATCCTCACTTGAAGGAACTGTCCGGTATTAAATTCGAGGGACATGCCCATATTATCGTAAACAATGAAGTCATCCGCACTGAATATGGCGAAATTCTCTTTACGGACTATGGCATCTCTGGCCCGCCAATACTCCAGCTAAGCAGGAAGGCTGCGTATAATCTTGGTAGAGGAGAATCTGTGACATTATCGGTTGAATTAATGCCGGGCCGCACGGAGGAAGAGATAGTTGAGTTTCTAGAAACGCACTGGGGGATCTTCGGACACAGGACTGTTGCGGATTCCTTTATCGGAATCATAAACAAGAAACTGATTCCTGTCCTGCTGAAAGAGGCAGGAATTGATCAACAGCTTCACCTGCTTTGTCAGGATCTATCGTGGAAAACCAAGAAAATATTGTATAGAATCATGAAGTCTTGGGAATTTAAAGTGACCGATACCAATAGCTTCACGAATGCGCAAACAACAGCTGGTGGCATCGATACAACTGAGCTAGTCGAAGGAACGTTGGAATCTAAGTTAGTACCTGGGCTCTATTTGGCAGGTGAGGTGATGGATGTAGATGGAGATTGCGGTGGTTATAACTTGCAATGGGCCTGGAGCTCCGGCTATGTCGCCGCGATGGCGCTTGGTGATCGACGACGTGCAGGCACCACGTAAGTAGATAGATGGTTGCTGACTCCTGGCACGTTTCGGTGGAATACTTGCATGCTTTGAACACACACGGTGGAGAATTGTGTTTTGAACAGTCACGCCTCACCTCCATATGTTAAATCCACAACATGGAGCTTAAAGATAACTTCTACGTGCTTTTCATAGATGATTACCTTTTCCACATAGCTGCTGATGAGCTTCTTGATTTCAGGAAGATCACGGTTTGCGACTTGGGTTCCGAACTGAGAAAGCAGTTGTCGCAGAGATTCCTCTGTGATGGCTGCTTTTTCTGTTGTTGCCTCTGTTTGAAGTAAGCTGTACCTCTTCGCCTCCACAATTACATAAATTGGCATTTTGTCATATGACAAAACTAATGACAACACTCACTACTTGGCCGTCCTTGTCTATAGTATAGTAGTCCCGAAGGATTCTCTATGCGAAAGGACGAAAGAACATTGACAAGAATAAGTAGAAAATTAACGCTTATGGTTTTAATTATTCTTTTTACAACGGGTATAGTTCCGGGCAAGTTCGGCGCAGGCATGGGCGGCATATCGACCGTTGCAGCAGCTACAACTATCTCCAGTCAGGACGGGGTCGGATATAGCGGCTCCATTGCTGCGAATGAAGTGGTGGGGAACGCTTTTACGGGATACCAGGCTTGGCCTAGCGGAATTCCAAAGGGATCCAGTGCCTTTGTCGGCGGTGTCTATGATGGCACCAGTATATGGATGATACCTTACAATGCCAACGAAATACTCAAGGTTAATCCGTCCACCGGGGAAATGACAGGATATAGAAATTGGCCCACCGGCTTTACTAAGGGGAGCAATGCATTTGCTGGAGGCGTTTATGACGGAACGAACATATGGCTCATTCCATATAGTGCAAATCAGGTCATCAAAGTTAACGCGACTACTGGTGTAATGACAGGGTATAGCAGTTGGCCAGGTGGATCGAAAGGAAGCGATCAATTTGTTGGTGGTGCTTTTGACGGTACCAACATATGGCTTTCCCCCTATTCTGGCAGTCGCTTAATCAAGGTTGATTCAACGACTGGAGCAATGACCAGTTACAATAGTTGGCCTAGTGGGACAATCCTTGGCAGTTATCCGTTTTATGGTTCAATTTTTGATGGTACTAGTATTTGGCTCATTCCGAATAATGCCGATCGTATTATCAAGGTTGATCCGATAACAGGGAATATGACGGGATACAGCAATTGGCCGAGTAGCTTTACTAAAAGTGCAGGTGCATTTTCGGGAGGCGTCTTCGATGGAACTAATATATGGATGATACCTTTTAATGCAACTCACTTAGTTAAAATTGACACGATAACTGGAGATATGACTGGATATAATGGATGGCCTAGTGGCTTTACAAAAGGGAGCGGCAGCTTTGCAGGTGGCGTGTATGATGGTACTAGTATTTGGCTCATTCCGAACAATGCCGATCGACTAATCAAGGTTGACTCGGCAACAGGTGAAATGAAGGGATACAACAATTGGCCAAGTGGGTTTGCGAAACAAAATAGTGCGTTTCTTGGCGGCGTGTATGATGGGGAAAATGTTTGGATGATTCCGTTTATGGCTGACCGTCTTATGAAGTTTGGGTATAGTGCCGAATTGAGTGGACTTACGCTGAGTAGCGGTACATTATCACCAGCATTTAGCTCGGCAACAACAAGCTACACGGCAAGTGTTGGTAATGAAGTGACGAGCATAGATATAACGCCAACGACAGCGGATGCCTCGGCTACGGTGACTGTGAACGGAGCGGCCGGTACGAGCGGGCAAGCCCGAGCGCTCGCGCTGAACGTTGGGGACAATACGATTACGGTAATCGTTACATCAGGTGATGGCAATACGCGAACGTATACCGTCACGGTAACCCGGGCGGCGTCATCCAACGCCGATTTGAGCGGACTGACGCTCGATGCAGGAACGTTATCACCAGCATTCAGTGCGGCGACAACGAGCTACACGGTAAGCGTCGGCAATGAAGTTATGAGCGTCGACGTCACGCCGACGGCGGCGGATGCCACGGCAACGGTGACGGTGAACGGAGCGGCCGTCACGAGCGGGCACGCGAAGGCAACGGCATTGAACGTAGGGGACAACGCGCTCACGGTTCAGGTCACCGCGAAGGACGGCACCACGAATAAAAGCTACGCCGTCACGGTAACGCGGGCGACATATGGTAGTGCTGACTTGAGCGGACTGACGGTTAGCACCGGTACATTATCGCCAGCATTCAGCGCGTCGACAACGAGCTACACGGCGAGTGTCGCCAATGAAGTGACGAGTATAGATGTAACGCCAACGACAGCGGATGTCGATGCTACGATGACGGTGAACGGTTCGGCCTTCGCGAGCGGACAAGCGAAAGCAACGGCGCTGAGCGTTGGGGACAACGCGCTCACGGTTCAGGTCACCGCGAAAGACGGCACCACGAAGAAAAGCTACGCCGTCACGGTAACGCGGGCGACATACGCTAGCGCCAACTTGAGCGGACTGACGCTGAGTGCGGGCATACTATCGCCGACATTCAATGCGGCGACGACGAGCTACACGGCAAGCGTCGGTAGCGAAGTGGCGAGTCTCGACGTCACGCCGACGGTGGAGGACGCCGATGCCACGATGACGGTGAATGGTTCGGCCTTCGCGAGTGGGCAAGCGAAAGCAACGGCGCTGAACGTTGGGGACAATACGATCACGGTTCAGGTCACCGCGAAAGACGGCACCACGAAGAAAAGCTACGCGGTCACGGTAACACGGGCGAATAACGCCGATAACGGCAATAACGGCAATAATAGTGATAACAGCAACAGCGGCGGGACTCAAAGTACAATCAACACGGACACGTATACGGCAATCTTAATCAACGGCAAAGTGATGAACGCTGGAACGTTAACAACTTCACGAAGGAATGAGCAAACGGTCACTACCATAACCGTCGATTCGAGCAAGCTCGTTGAGATGCTGAAACTGGGTGGTGAACGCTCCGTTGTGACGATCCCATTCAACAACCCTGCCGATGTTTTGATAGGTGAGGTAAACGGCCTTATGATTAAAATGATGGAAGAAATCCATGCGGATCTGGAAATCAAGTCGGAAAAAGCCAGCTACAAGATTCCAGCTCAGCAAATCAATATCGATGCCATTTTGCGACAAGCTGGAACGTCTGTGGCGCTTAGAGACATTACAATTCAGGTGGAAATAGCCTCACCTACTACGGAGAACGTCAAGTTCGTTGAAGATTCGGCGAGAAATTCGAACATTACCCTTATCGTTCCGCCGCTTAATTTTACCGTGAGAGCCCTCTATGGCAGTCAACAGGTGGAAGTAGCGAAGTTTAACACTTTCATCGAACGTACGATTGCTCTACCGGATAACTTCGATCCGAGTCGAATTACGACAGGTGTAGTTATCGATGCGAATGGTACGATTCATCATATGCCTACAAAGGTTATTCAACAAGAGGGTAAATATTTCGCAATCATCAATAGCTTATCCAACAGTACTTATTCGGTAATATGGAGCCAAGTGGAATTTAGCGATGTCGCCCATCATTGGGGCAAACAAGCGATTAACGACATGGGCTCGCGGTTGGTCGTGCAAGGTACGGCAGAGGGTTTCTTCAGCCCTGACAAACCGATTACTCGTGCCGAATTTGCGGCAATTGTCGTACGCGGACTGGGATTAAAGCCAAAAAGCGACGCCACAGGCTTTGTGGATGTGAAAGCCTCGGATTGGTATAG
This sequence comes from Paenibacillus sp. Y301, assembly GCF_059445505.1. Taxonomy (NCBI): domain Bacteria; kingdom Bacillati; phylum Bacillota; class Bacilli; order Caryophanales; family Paenibacillaceae; genus Paenibacillus; species Paenibacillus sp. Y301. Next base: position 146,844 of record NZ_JCAIUL010000007.1, read on the forward strand.
CGACGCAGTTTGGACTGCGAAACAGTATCAATTAATCAGCGGATTTGAAGACAGCAGCTTCCGACCGATGGAGATGGTTACACGCGAGCAAGCAATGACGATAATCTCTAAGGCGATGACGCTTACCGGATTAAAGGATCGGCTTCCGGTTCAAGACGCGATCGTAACGCTTCGCCCATTCGCGGATGGTGGACAGGTAGCCTCGTGGGCGCAAAGCGACGTAGCGGCTTGCATCTTGGCGGGGATCATCACAGGTAGAAGCGATGCTACCATTACGGCGAAGGTAAGCGTCACAAGAGCGGAAGTTACGATCATGTTACAACAATTATTGAAGAAGTCTAACCTGATTTAAAGGGAGAATTAACGAATATAGAGAATTATTCAATTTGATTCTAATCACTTAAGCTACCTCCCTAAACATCCTAAAGTGATGCGGTGGCGAATTGTAGATTTGCTAAGCCACGGTTCGCCTCCATATGTAAGACAAAAAAGGTCGCTCATATCCTTTAACCGATAAGCGACCTTTTTTTGTTGTGGACTCATATTTTTCGAAAAAGTAGACCTCTTTAACCATACGACTTATTTTATATCATGACGGTATGACCCTTTAGTCATTCTATGATGATAAATTCCTCTCATACACGAGCCAAGACCACACTCTAATAAGAACCACGTATACTAAATATAGAATAAGTACCAACTTCATGATTTCAGGAATATTTAAAAAGAATGCAACAATCGTTAGGATCGCGGTAAAAATAAGAGATAACTTATTCGTTTTGGAGTTAATAGGTCCACTTATAAGTAATCCTGATAGCCCTTTAGCATTTGCCTCGTAACACTTGGTATGATGCGGCTCAATTCCCACTATACCTTTAAGTACCACGACTAGCTCGTCACGATCCTCAACAGGTTTAGCACAACGTTGACAGTGTACTTCTTTACTCATATCCAACCTCCCCTCCTAAAGTATTATATAGGCTTCACATGAGCACTCTTCAATTTAAAAAGTATCCCATCAAAACATCATCTATATATCGTCCATTAACAAAGAATTCATTAACAAGACGACCTTCGATAACAAATCCACATCTCTCGTAGAATCTTATAGCCGTGGGATTAGTAGAAAGAACGCGTAAGCTCAACTTCTCCTTGCCTTGTTCCGTTGCCCACGCCTTCATCGTCTCCATCAGTCTTGTTCCGATTCCCTCATGCTGATATTGTGGATGAACGGCAATATTGATCTCATACACATGGTGATTGGTTCTGATCATCGTGGGATATCGAAACCCAACATACCCACATATTTGTTCATCAATGAGAGCTACTAACTGCGAACCTGGTTGACAATGCCGTAGGAAATCTTCTCGAGAAGTCCAATTTAAAGGTTCAGGAGCACTATGATCATCCCATACAATCGCGTCTAAATCCATGATCTGTTGGGCATCTTTCATTTCAGATAGACGGATGGTAAGTGTTCGTTGATTTATCTTCATTTCCTGCACCCCTTTTTCAAGAATTCTGTGTTATATGGTTAGGCTACAGATGACTCCATCTCTGACTTGTCCTTGTTCTTCACTGCATGTACTATAAAGAACGCGATACCAATTACAGCTGTACCCGTTGCTAGCCACGCGACGGGTATGAGTCCACCTCCATCATATAAGAGACCCATGGTATAAGGCCCTATGACCCTTCCAACAGCTCCAACCCCACCACTCAGTCCAATGTAGAAAGGGGCAGCTCGTCCCGCATGATCTGAGATAAATGCCGGCATAGCAGGAGATATTAGCATCTCCCCTAACGTTGCTAACACCATAGCCAACACCATTCCAGTGTAATTATGTGTTATTAAGATCACCATGTAGGATAATAGATAGAATACAGCACTCATTGTCATTTGTGATGAAGATGATTTCGCTAGCCATCTTTTCAACAGACTGATCATCGGTTGAGCTGCAAATATTAGCACACCATTTAAAGTCCATAGGAATCCATACATTTTCTTCGGAATACCTTCAGAGATAATAAATGGGGATACCCCCGAATTCCATATCGAATTACCTAACAATATGAATAATGATCCTATACCCATGTATAGATAAATACGTGTGTTTCCAAGTAATCGCCATATACTTTCATTTGCGTTCGCTGTATTTCTTTTATCTAGATGTACTTCACCTTCTTCATGATCAAGACGGTTCAAGTACGTAAGAAAAAATACAGCAAATACAGCTGAAGTCAGACCATTCGCAATAAATGTTAGCTTGTACGAAATGTCGGCTAGAAATCCACTCAGAGCAGTCCCTAAGGCTACTCCAATATTGTTAGCTACGTAAATAATATTAAACAACTCTCCACGTTGGTCGGCAAATCGAAAGCCGATAAAGGCTTGAATAGCTGGTAGAGATAAAGCATTACAGAAACCGATAAACCCCATTAGTGCCATATAGAAATACCAGTATTGACTGGTCACTGGCAGTGCAAATAGTCCTAACGCATTCAGAACTAATGATCCTACAATAAGCTTCTTCACGCCTACTCGATGATACAGTGATCCTCCTAGCAATTGTCCTATAATTCCACCTAATGCCTGAATTAAAATAACAAGGCCAGCATCTGCCATATTATGTCCCAATTCATCGAATACAAACATCGTTGTTAAAGGCCACATCAGTGAACTTCCCGTGGAATTAACTAGACTTGCTATTAGAAACACTTTTACTTCTTTCGGGTAGCCTTGTAACATTTTCATATTTTGTTTTCTCCCAGATGATTATTCATTAATTCACTATTTCACTGCCGTTTCACTTCAACCGTTGTTGAGAAAAAGGTAGCTCCCTCTCCCATATCTGCTAGTCGATCTGGTGTTAACACGTTAGCACGTTGTCTCCGTCCATTCTTCTCCCACCATAATCCTTGACTAATCACAGTGCCTGGAAGCATTTTGTCTGTAATAGCAGCCTTCAATTCGTAACATCCACGGGCATTGAATACAACCACATCCTCTTGATCTTCAATCCCTCTTTCAGCAGCATCTTCTGGATGTATTTGCAATGTCGGAGCTTTTTCAATGTTCTGAAGTTTCTCCACATTGGCGAAAGTAGAATTAAGGAAGTTATGATTCGGTGGTGAGATAAACATCAATGGGTACCGGTCAGTCACTCCTGGACGTCGTTCTCCGTCATACCCTTCTTGAAGGGGTACGTAATCAGGAAGTGGGGGCAACCCCGCTTCTCTCATTGTGATTGAGTATAGCTCTATTTTACCTGATTCTGTAGGTAGATGTTCAAGGAAGGATCGTTGCTGCGTCATATCCAGCTTCACGAATTGATGCTCTTTCAGAGCTTCAAGTGTCACAGCGTTCAGATACGGGTTAGATGGATAGTGTAAAGCCTCGGTAATCATATCCTCTTCGGACTGGCTAAATGCCTTTTCATCCAGACCCATAGCCTGACCTAATAACGAGAATAGCTCCATATTGCTCTTACTCTCACCTTCGCTAGGAATAATCGGTTGTTGCAAATGAATATACTGGTGCCAGTATGAACTAAAGAGATCCGTACTTTCAAATGATGATGTCGCTGGTAACACAATATCTGCATACTTCGCCGTATCTGTAAGGAATAAGTCATGTACGACGGTGAATACATCCTCACGAGCGAATCCACGCTTCACTCGATCTGCATCAGGAGCGACAACCACAGGGTTACTACAATATACAAACAACGCCTTAATGGGGTTCTCCTCCCATTCCAGTGCCTCAGCAATACGATTCATATTGATAGTACGAGCCTTAGGATTAGGACGTAGATTAGGTCGCTGGAGCTTAGCACTGTTCATCTGTGCATACCCTCCATTAGATCTCGCTGCTCCTCCACCCTGTCTTAACCATTGTCCTGTCAGTGCAGGCAGGCATGAAATGCTCCGTACGTTCATCCCCCCATTATCGTGATGCTGAAGACCATTTCCAATATGAATGTAAGAAGTACCTGCTCGTCCATACATATCAGCAAGTCTCTCAATATCTTCGATAGATACACCTGTTATACGGGATACCCGTTCGGGGGTATACGATTGGACATGCACTCGAAGTTCCTCATGCCCGATGGTATATTGCTTCATAAATTCCTCATTCACAAGATCATCACGGAACTTGACATGCATCATCCCCATGGCTAATGCCGTATCCGTGCCCGGATAGAGAGGAATAAACCAATCCGCCCATTGTGCTGTTCGATTACGATGTACATCAATCACAATCACCTTAGCGCCTCGTTTGCGAGCTTGCTCAGCTAATACTACTTGATGCATATTGGTACTAATAATGTTACCACCCCAGACGATAATTACATCGGCATTCACCGTATCCTCTGGGCTCGTCCCTCCATTAAAACCCATCGTATATCTCCAACCTGCTGTTCCTGCAGAGTTACAGATGGACTGTTTCAATCGGCTTGCTCCAATGGCATTAAAGAAACGACGGTCCATTCCCTCTACACTTAGAATCCCCATGTTTCCATAGAAACTGTAAGGCAGGATCGACTCTGATCCATAATCACGAATGCACTGTTGCAAGCGGCTTGTAATCTCACTAACGGCTTCCTCCCAAGAGATACGCTCGAATTGGCCTTCACCCTTACTACCAGTCCGTCTCATTGGATGTAATATCCGTTCGGGATGATACACGCGTTCTGTCATGTTTCTTACTTTATTACAGATCGATCCCTTCGTGATCGGATGATCTGGGTTACCTGTAACCTTAATAATCTTGCCCTTCTCCTTATGCAGTAGCAGACCACATGTATCCGGACAATCGAGCGGACATACCGCTGGAAACACACCATTCTCTTGCTCGACCATTTCTGCTGAACTCCTTTAGCGTTTCTTCTCATATACGTCCATCTCATATTTCAATATAATCTATCATAAATCTACAACTTCATTTCCGCAAAGAATAACCTCTATATTTCATAAAAATGTAGATAATCTTGTTTCAACTCCTATTGAACAGGGTAAAAATAATTCACAACAGCATATGAACATGATTCATCATGCTATTATTCAAAGGCATGAACAATCACATCAAATTAGCCATGCTTAAAAGTTTCGTCCCCCGGACTTTTAACATGGCTAATTTGTTATGTGCTATTCATGAACGTAAAAAGGCCGATCCATCCTAATATGATAGGACAAGATCGACCATTGTCTTACTATATAACATGAGGGCAGTGGACACCTAAGCATGTTTCCGTGATACATTCGCTTTAGGGATATCATTCTTTAATGTGGTATTATAAGATGCATTTGGCTCACGTAGATAGGCTACCCAATAGGCCGCAGCGACAAAGATAACTCCCCCAACTAAATTACCCAGCCAGACCGGGATGAAATTCATTACGTATTCTCCCCACGAATAATAACCTGCAAAGATAGCTGCTGGAATAAGGAACATATTTGCCACAACGTGCTGAAATCCAATAGCTACGAAGGCCATGGTAGGGAACCAGATCCCTAATATTTTGCCACTTATATTATCTGCTCCATAAGATAACCATACTGCTAGAGCAACCAACCAGTTACAACCAATCCCAGAGACGAAGGCTTGTAGAAAAGTAACATCTAATTTGTGTCCCGCCATATCCACTACTTTCTCTAAGTACACACCCGTTTCTGTTAGTCCAACGATATGTCCGAAGAAGTAAGCGACGAATACAGCTCCTACGAAATTGCTCAATGTAATTAAAACAAGATTCTTTACTGTCTCCCATGTTGAGATCTTCTTCGCCATACGAGCGAGTGGCACCGCCATCATATTACCTGTTAACAGTTCACCACCAGCCAATAATACAAGAATAAGTCCTACAGGAAACACCGATGCTCCTATAAAATTAGTAATGGAACTCCATTCTTTCGGCGCTCCAGAAATAACTCGAATATCAAGTAGGAATCCCAGTGCAATAAACGCTCCACCTAAGAAACCAAGAACCAGCATCGTAGCAAGCCGATTATGAGCTTTTTTTGTCCCGTTCTCAACTGTCACTTCAGCAATTTGCTGAGGTTTATAATAGGCCATAATCCTTTCACCTCTATCCAATATAGTTAAAATCTAATCTATTTATTATAATTGTAACGCATACGTTTCAATTCTAAACGTAATAATTGTCACAATAAATGAACATAAGTGAAAGTTTTCACAAAATAGTTATAGATTCATGAGAGTGATTAGGATCACTTTCGTTTTTCCATACAATAACACCCCTTGGATCTGTAATCCAAGGGGTGTTATTTGCTCATATAAGAATTCTATCGCTAGTTCGATGAATCCGTCATTCTAGACCAACGCAGGTTCTTCCTTCGCTATAGCAGGCAATGCCTGTAGTCCAACTGTGTTCAAGAAATTCCATGGTTTATTATAATGAGGTTGGAAGAAGAAGTCGATGAATCCAAGCTGATCGACTGTCATCCGATTCTGAATACATACCGAGATCGTATTGATCGATTGGGTTAAATCCACCTTCGACATCAACTGGGCACCCACAATACGGCGTGAGTCTTTTTCAAATACAACCTTTATCGTTACACTTTCTGATGTTGGCATAAATTCAGGGCGGTAATGGTCAGTCATACTCACGGTCTCAACCTGTAGTCCTTCATCTGATGCGGCTAATTCAGTCAGCCCTGTAGCTGCGATATTATCTTCATATATTTTGATACCTGAAGTTCCCTGTGTTCCCATGTAAGGAATCGTCGGAGCCATTAAGTTACGAGCAACAAGCGTTCCCATACGTACAGCATTGGTTGCTAAGGGGATGTAAGCATGCTTTCCTGTCGGATTGTAGTGGATCGCACAACTATCACCTGCAGCATATACATCTTTCTTACTTGTCTGCATATAGTCATCCACGATAATCGCACCATTCGGTAACATATCCACTTGTCCTTTGAGAAGTTCCGTATTTGGACGGAAGCCGATACAGAGAATGACTAGATCCGTTTCATATTCACCTTGTGTTGTAATGACTTTGCTCACCCGACCATCTGTTCCTTCAAAAGCAGTTACGGTCTGATTCAATGCAAGCTTAATGCCCTTATTCTGAAGTGTATCCTGAATGGCATCTGTGAATTCAGGGTCTAAATATTTATTGAGTATTCGATCTACACCATCAATCAGCGTCACTTCTTTACCATTCATCTGAAAAGCTTCTACTAATTCCACGCCAATGTAACCTGCACCCACTACGGTTATGCGTTTTACTTGACTAGCCTTTTCAATAATGGTGTTGGAATGATTGTAATTCTTGGAGAGCAAGATATTATCTAACTCAATGCCTTCAAGTTTCGGAATGATTGGCCATGATCCTGTCGTCATAATTAATTTATCATACGTATCTTCAAATTCTTCACCGTTCACCAAGTTACGTACAGTAAGTCGTTTGCTATCTGTATCAATACCTGTAACTTCATGACGCATCTTGGTATTGACCCCTAATGCAGCTAATTCTTCTGGTGAAGAGTAGAACAGACCATGTGGGTCTTTCACGACACCCCCTACATACAATGCGATTCCACAAGATAAGAAGGATATATTATCATTACGTTCATAAACGGTAATTTCTGCTTCTGGATATAATTTAGCGGTATTTACGATTGTTGCTGTCCCAGCGTGAGTACATCCAATGACTACTATTTTCATGATTTGTTCCTCCTCCAAGTTGGGTGCTCTCTATTTCTAAGCGCTACATTGTGAATTTATTCACCTTATACCCTTTATTATAGTGTGATATTTTTCACATTGCAAGGGATGTTGTTAAAGTTTTCACAATGTTCACAATTGCTCCTCTCCTTTAAGCGTGCGGACTTATAGTATTTAAGGGGAATCGTTCGTGACCAACTACGAAAATAAGTGATGAATATCATATCCAAGATACGGCTGGTTACTTACTAAATCGGCTATTTTAGTGTGACATATTACAGGTATATATATTCAAGGTAAAAACACAAATAAACCGATTCTGACGAGTCGGCTTGTTTGTGTAACTATAATAAGGCATGATATTAAAAATAATCTGAAAAGTATGGATGTTCATTCCGTATTAATTTCTCAAGCAGAAGCACGCTTGCATCATCACATTGCATACGGCCGATTCTTGCAAGATACGTAGGACGTTTGTAACCCATAAACATCGTTGTCATCGTGGGGATATCGATAGTAACAGAAGGTTTGCCTCCACCTTCCTTCAAGTACCCCTTCCCCGCTTTATCCACCGTTAATGTAAAGGTGCCCTGATTCCATTCGAGCATTGGATCATGTAAGTTGAAGACCACCTGACAATCCGTTTCTTGAATTTGGAACGGGTACTGCTCGATGAAAAGACCGACATCCACAATCCGAGCCATATAATATGGAGCTATAGTTTCTTTAATATCCCCATCATCCAGTATGAACGCCAACGGCTCGTCCTTATAAATATCTCCCTTGACCAGTGTGATCATCGAAAAGTGAGCACTGATGAAATTCCACAATCCTGTGCGAGCCTCTTCATCTAAGTACACCATCTCTTTAATATGAAAGACTTCCTCCGCTATCCAATACAACAGATACCCCGTTGGCTTCTCGTTGCCATCATAATAAATAGCTACCGTCATATCATCCAAATCCCAGCGCAAATACTCTTCCCATGCCAGTTCATTCCGAAGCATTGCCCCATGATTTTGTAGAGCATACGCCTCATAAATCGTCTTGATATCCGGATGTTCCGTCGTAACCCGATCGACATTACCTGGAACCATCTTCAGCTTCGGAAGCTGCGTATCTTGGACTTCAAAAGAAATTTTATCCGAGATGATCTCCCACCCTTTACGCCGGTAATACGGAATCGAATAGGGATATAGGTAGGAAATCGATTGTTTACGATCACGCATATTGCTTAATGCATGTAGCATCAGCTTGTTCATTAAGCCCAAATTGGCATATTCGGGATAGGTCCCAACACCTGTCAGTCCCCCCATCTCATAAATTTGACCGAATAGGTTCACTTGGAAAGGGTAAACAGCAAGTTGGGAGATGAGTTTATCGCCATCAAACCAGCCTAATACATCGGCATACTTCAATATGGGTAACTTCGATTGTGCAATCTCTCTATTTTCCCAGCCAAATGTTTGCAACTCACGGTTGGTCACTTGAAAAACATAACGCAGCAAATCATTAAACTGCTCCCCGTGTATCGTTTCGACACTCTTTAATTTGAGTCTGTCTTGCAACTTACGGCGATTCATCGGTTATAACCCTCCATTTGTTTAACACAATACACATTAGTCTTAGTCTCTATTCCTACACTGTAAACTATACAAAGGAGACAGAATCTCCATGTCTTTCTACTCTACGCAAATAAGCCACTCCTTTGGTAGACGGTTTATACCCCTACAACAATCCAAATGAGGTGACCTCTTAAAAATTCTACCATGTTCTCAATAAGGGTTCAATCTCACCTATAGCTTACACTTTAAACACGATTTAATAACATAGTAACGTCAAGATACTTCTGTTAACTCCATAACTTTACAATGACCTTATTCCTTAGCAATTAAAAAAAGGCTTATATCTATAGGACTCCCCTAAAGTATAAGCCTTTCATCGGTATCTAATACTATATCAATCCTGTAATTGCGCCATGCTCATCCATAGACATATACTCAGCTGCAGGAGACTTCGGTAGTCCTGGCATCGTCATAATATTTCCTGTATGAACTACAACGAAGCCTGCTCCAGCAGACAAAGAGATATCTCTAACATGCATCGTAAATCCTTCTGGAGCACCCAGTAGACGGGGCTGGTCTGAGAAGGAATACGGGTTTTTGGCCATACATACGGGCAGAGCACCATATCCAAGTCGATCAATCTCTGCAAGCCCCCGTACAGCGGATGGAGAGAAGGTCACCTGAGCACCACGATAAATCCTTTGTACAACCTTCTCAATTTTCGATCGAATATCCAATTCATCCGCATAGAGTGGAGTAAAGTTCGAAGCCTCCCTATTCAACAGTTCAACCAAGGCCTCAGCAAACTTTATAGTACCCTCACTACCTTCGGCCCAAGCCTTCGATATTTCTACTCGTATTCCAAGCTCATGACAACGTTGCTGTACTAGCTCTATTTCCTCAGAGGCATCTCCTGCGAAATGATTAATCGCTACCAATACAGGAACACCAAAAGTATGAATGTTCTCGATATGTCTCTCCATATTCAATAGACCTAGCTGCAATGCATCCATATTAGGACGGTCGAGTTCCTGTTTCGATACACCCCCGTTATACTTGAGGGCTTTGATGGTAACAACAAGCACAGCCGCCGATGGTCTCAGTCCGGTTTGACGACACTTAATGTCAAAAAACTTCTCAGCGCCCAAGTCAGCTCCAAACCCAGCCTCGGTTACGACGATTTTCGCCATTTTCAATGACAATCTAGTCCCCACAACACTACTACATCCGTGTGCAATATTGGCAAAAGGTCCCCCATGGATCATGACAGGTGTACCTTCTAATGTCTGAACCAGATTAGGCTTTATAGCTTCCTTAAGAAGAATGACCATCGCTTCTACCGCTCCCAATTGAACGGCTGTCACAGCTTCTCCTTCTTCGTTATATCCAATCACCATTCGACCCAGTCTATTACGTAAGTCAGACAAGTTCTCACTTAGACATAGAACAGCCATGATCTCCGAAGCCGTCGTGATGAGAAAACCAGACTCCTGCACCTGACCATTGCCATCACCAATTCCCGTCACAATCTGACGCAAGCTTCGATCATTCATATCCATCGCGCGCTTCCAGTTCATTCGTTTCGGATTCAACCGAAGGCTGTTTCCATGAAATATATGATTATCGATCATCGCAGATAATAGATTATGGGCAGATGTTATCGCATGAATATCCCCTGTAAAATGAAGATTAATGTCATCGGCAGGGACAATCTGTGCCTTTCCACTTCCTGTTGCCCCACCCTTCATACCGAAACAAGGCCCCAATGAAGGTTCTCTAAGCGCAGCAATAGTGGGTTCACCTATAGCATTTAACCCTTGCGCAAGGCCAATCGTAGTCAACGTCTTCCCTTCACCTGCAGGCGTAGGATTCATAGCCGTCACAAGAACTAATTGACCGTCGGGGCGATCTTTTACCTCTTCCCATAACGTGGGATTAATTTTACTTTTATATTTACCGTACAATTCTAGATGCTCCTCACTAATTCCTATAGTGCGAGCAACTTCGATAATAGGCTTCATGTTCTCAGGTAACCCCCATTAATGATCTGTAGTCTTACTCTATCTTTCTTTAAAAATGGACAATCACTATTGTAACTGAAAGAAGCAGAGAAATATATGTTACTATTCTCAGACTAATCTTAGTATGAAGGAATCAGATTAATACTTTCATCCTTATATCTTAAAAAAAAGAAAGGCCTACCTTTGGAAGGTAGACTTTCATGTCATTCGTATCATATTACGTATGAAATATGAATTACAGCAACTCTTTCATCGCCTGTATCATCGTCTCAGGAGAAGTCTTAGGCTCGAAACGCTCAACAACTTGTCCATCACGATTAACCAAGAATTTAGTGAAATTCCATTGGATGGCACTATCCTCGCCAACACCGGGTTGTTGCTCTTTCAAATATTGAAATAATGGATGTGCTCCTTCACCATTCACTTCAACTTTTGCGAATATCGGGAAGGTTACACCATAGTTCACTTGGCAGAAGGATTCCGCCTCTTCACTACTACCTGGTTCTTGAGCACCGAATTGATTGCATGGGAATCCTAAGATTTCCAACCCTTGTTCACGATATTCCTTGTACAGTTTCTCGAGATCACCATACTGCGGCGTCAACCCACACTTGCTCGCAGTGTTGGCAATGATAAGCACCTTACCTTTATACTGGTCTAATGAAACGTCTTTGTCAGCCGGAGTGACTGCTGTAAACTCGTATACGGACATCCTAGTTCCCCTCGCCTTCTTGTCATGATAGATTATACGCCATTCAAATGGTAGTTGAATCTATCTACTTTCATCATATAAGAAATAGCCACAATATCCAAATCTGAGGAATATCATGGCTATGATGATCTATATGTAATTATGCCTTCGTTGTAGCCATAATCTCAGCCTTCTTGGCTTCTCGTTGTTCTCGGGTAAGTTTGGGACATACATAACAATAGACACATTCACCGATTCGATAAGCCTGACAACATGAAGGTCTCACCCAATAGGGTTCGGATGGGTTATATGGATTATCTATTTCCTTAAACTTGATATCAAAGGGATTTCGTTTACGATGAAATATCTCTGACGACATCTCTTTTATGTAAAGATAGTCATCCTCAATACGAAGCAGATCTGCTTCATCAGATACCATGGATATCATGTTCTGTTTGAAATTCCACAACGTTAGAGGTAACTGCGCCCATAACTGTCCTATCGGTGCCTTTCCCGCTTCTGCCATACTCTCCATCAATGGGCGTAGCTCACCCCCATAGAAGCGATCCAGCGTAGCATTACGAAACTCCTTATGCTGCTCATGATCAGGTGTATGTTCCGTTGCATCATTCAACTGAAAAGCGATATTGGCATAGCCATTTCTCTTAATGATATGAACCGTCAGATTAGCAAGAGATAAGTCTAAGTAACAATTACATACAGAGACCATATATTGTTGTGCAATAGATAGACCCCGAATCCAGTTTGCAAAAAACGTCGCTGCTGCATTCAAATCTTGCGCTTGGAGAAGTTCACCGAATACCTCCAGAAACATTTGAGCTTCCTCGGGGTCTGTAAGATCCATAGCGGACTTCGTTAGAACCGTCTCTTGAGGAGCGATTATCGTGACGTTCCCATATTGTTCAAGCAACTTATAATCGATCGGTAACACATTACCCCTCCTGTCCGAGATACATCCAGCCACAAAAGCAGCATTCAAGGATTCTATATATATTTATATTTATAATTTAATTATCGTTATATTTAATTTCCTGAAGCTTTACGAATGCTATTCGTACGTCGTTCATTCCTATGTGAATCTAATTCCTGTTGATTGAAGTCATATACTTCATGTTCTACAGCCGGTTGGCCTATTAATGCATAAGGAAGACACAGCGGAAGACCCGAGCGCGGATCTTTAACAATATCAGCTTCAATCCCAAATACTTCACGTAAAACCTCTACCGTCATGACCTCAACTGGAGATCCACAAGCTACTGCATTACCTTGTTTAATAGCAATCATATGATGAGCATAACGAGAAGCATGATTTAAATCATGCACTACCATGACGATAGTCCGTTTCGCTGTTCGATTCAAATGCTCTAATAGGTGCAGCACTTCTAACTGATGGGCCATATCCAGATAGGTCGTAGGCTCATCGAGAAATAGAATGTCTGTATCCTGAGCCAAAGCCATGGCAATCCATGCACGTTGACGTTGACCTCCAGATAGTTGATCAATCGGACGATCATGAAAGGCTGCCATCCCCGTAACCTCGATCGCCCACTGTACCATTTCCTTATCTTCTGCTTGAAGAGACCCGAATCCCTTCTGGTAAGGAAATCGGCCAAAAGAAACAAGTTCCGTGACAGTTAGCCCTTCCGGTGCCGTTGGATTCTGTGGGAGAATAGCCATTTGCTTGGCTACCTCTCGCGTTGACTGCTTATGAATGGATTTACCATCCAGTAGAACTTGCCCCCCTGTGGGTTGCATAATCCGAGCCATAGCTTTCAATATCGTTGATTTGCCGGAGCCATTAGCTCCAACAAGTGCTGTTATTTGTCCATCAGGAATTTGTATATTTAAATCTTCAACAATGGTTCGGTTATCATATGATAATTGTAATTGAGCCGTATTTAGTCGAAACAACTCTTCACCCTCTTCATAGACAAAGATATTTTAATGCTATAATTAATATGATATTGAGAATCATTATCATTGTCAAGTCTTATTATTAACGCATACAAGGATATTCCCGGAATACCTAGGAATATCCTCAATGTGGTGTTATTTATTCACTGTAAAAGTTAGTCTAATGATTGCGCTTGAGATAAGCCAAAAACCTCTGAAATGAGGCGAAAAGACTGGAGTTTATCCTCAAAATCATGAATTATACTGGCGATCATAATCTCTTGCGTATTATAATCTTCACAAATTTGTAAAATCTGCTGTTTCACTTGCGATGGATCTCCTACGACCACACGCTTCCGATTCTCTTCAATACGAAATCGATCATAGGGGGTATAGGTGTATTTCAGAGCCGTCTCTACAGAAGGTGTCCCCGTCGACTTCGTGCCCCTCTCCATCAGAACTAATGAAAGATCCATACTTGAAGCAAGCCTATTTGCTTCTTCCTCCGTATCTGCACAGACCGCAAAAATGGCAACCATCGATTGAGGTTCACTGAACACGTTAGATGGTTTAAAGTTCTTCTGATAATCTTTCATGTATTGACTACCACCTTGGCCATTGATGAATTGAGCGAAAACATACCCCGCTCCACGTTCGGCCGCAAGTACCGCACTATCACCGCTTGATCCAAGTAACCACATCTCAGGTACGGTATCAACCTGGGGTTTCGCGATCAGACCGGCATAACGATGGACTTCACTTAAGGAGTCATGAAGATAAGCAATTAAATCATCTAATTTATCAGGATATCGATCTATTGTTCGGTCGAGCCCTTCCTGAAGTGCTTGTGTCGCAAGGGGCATCCCACCCGGAGCACGCCCTAGTCCAAGGTCAATACGCCCTGGATATAGTCCCTCAAGCAGACGAAAGTTCTCTGCTACTTTATACGGACTATAATGCGGTAGCATAACGCCACCTGCACCTACACGTAACGTTGATGTCTTAGCCGCTAAATGTGAGATTAACACTTCTGGACTCGATCCCGCTAAGTTATCCTCGAAATGATGTTCGGACACCCACAATCTGTGAAATCCCAACTTCTCAGCTTCCTGAGCCATGATAGAAGTCTGAGCAAGTGCTTCTAGCGCTGTGCTTCCCTCTGAGATGGTAGATTGATCCAACATACTGAGCTTTATCATACCTCTTCAAGACCTTTCCTCAAAAATAATGAATATATTATAACATCGAGTTTCAAATTTACTCTATGCATTGTTTCACTGATAATTAGAGCGTGCCTACAATGGCTGCTCATAAGATATTCCTTTGACCGAGAAAAAACTTCTTTATTATATGAATGGTAATACGTTAATATATGATAATAAAAAGCCCTCTCTTTAATACCAAGAGAGGGCACGTTCCATGCATGTCCTATTTTTCATGATCTGTGGATACTTTACGAGGAGGCCTGAGCCAACTTCACTAATAAATGGGACAAATGATGTTGCTCTTCCGAAGTACCTACCTTCCAAAGTTCCTGCAAAAGTTTCTCTTCACGGTTACGTGGTTCTTGTGTGTCAGAAAGATATCCTGCCACTTTCTCAGCTGTCGAGGCTAATTCCTCATCACTAAGACCAATAGACTTCCCTAGTTTAATTCGGGTGCTTAAATAGTCCTTGAACGATTCAAAATCAGAGAGAATACCATCCATATGGCTATCACTAATTCGGTCTAATGCATTATCAACTTTGTTCATATCTAACTCGCCATCTTTATTTACCACGTGATTATGTTCAGACATATTGATCCTCCCTTGTTGATTTATGGGTCACCATTTATTTAGCCATGTCACAAATTCATGAAACAATCATTGTTATCATTTGCACCTTATTCGATCCGTATTCGACAGCTTTGCCAATCATCACCTTCACAAACATGCGAAAAATGTCGATATATAGTTAGTTAGCGTTCATTTCAGTGTACAACCATCATTTCATTTTGTTTATATACGGAGGAACTAGCATGGCAAATATTATAGTAGTTGACGATTCTCTATTTATGCGACAGATACTGAAGGAACTCATCACAGGAATGGGGCACGTTGTCATCGGAGAAGCAGAAGATGGATACGAGGCTGTTTTGAAATATTCTGAATTACGTCCTGATATGATCACTATGGATATCAACATGCCTAAGATGAGTGGAGTTACTGCCCTTAAGGAGATTCTAAAGATTGATCCAGCAGCTAAAGTCCTCATCTGTTCTGCTCTCGGTCAACAATCAATGATAACCGAATCTATTCGCGCAGGTGCCAAAGACTATGTTATAAAACCTATTCAAGATGAACGCGTTATGGAAGCTATTAAAAAAGTTCTTGAGAGTTAACATGGACTAGGAAATCTTGATTGAAGTGACAGGATATCTTTATGCTTCATGTACCAAATCCTGTCCTTCTCAGCTGGGTTTAGAGTTTAGAGTAGTGTTTTGTGCAGAGTTCAGAGTTCAGAGTTCAGAGTTCAGAGTTCAGAGTTCAGAGTTCAGAGTTCAGAGTTCAGAGTTCAGAGTTCAGAGTTCAGGATTTATTATCCCCACATCTTCCTCATTCTTTCCACATGCCTTTTCCACACTTTCTCATTCTCTTCCATACCATCCCCATAACTCTCCATACCTTCTCATTCTTCCCCATACTCTCCATACTCTCCATACTCTCCTCATACCTTCTCAATTGTCCGCATTCTTCACTACTATTCATTCTTATACCTTCTTACACCACTAATATGTTCTATCTGATATCACCTTCCAGTTGATCTATATAAACAAACTTCCATATATATTATAATAATTACACTTACTGGGACTTATTTACCAGGGCTGAATTCATCTACTGGTGGAATTCATCGAGGCTGAGTTCATTTAGCGGGAAAACTGTAGCTAGAATATTTCCTGAGCGTAGATTAGCCACATTAGCAGGAGAATTTACTGCTAATCGTCATCATGTCCTTCAAGTTCACCTTATAAATTGCTTCAAGTCACCTTCCACTTCATCAAGCTCGTCTTTCTTATCATCAAGTACTAATTTCGCGGCAGTATTGCACGAATGTTGCTGATAATAAAAAAAGAAGGGGATAAATCCCCCTCTCATTTACGTTACATGGTCTTATTTTTTGCGTGAATATCCCTTACCGCCGCCACGTGTGCTACCACCGCGTGCTTCGCCTCCGCGTCCGCTTCCACCACGGGCTCCGCCCCCGAATGTGCTACCACCGCGTGCTTCGCCTCCGCGTCCGCTTCCACCACGGGCTCCGCCCCCGAATGTGCTGCCACCGCGTGCTTCGCCTCCGCGTCCACTTCCACCACGGGCTTCGCCCCCGAATGTGCTACCACCGCGTGCTTCGCCTCCGCGTCCACTTCCACCACGGGCTTCGCCCCCGAATGTGCTACCACCGCGTGCTTCGCCTCCGCGTCCACTTCCACCACGGGCTTCGCCCCCGAATGTGCTGCCACCGCGTGCTTCGCCTCCGCGTCCATTACCACCACGTCCACTACCTCTGCGATTCCCGCCATCTTTGTTCTGCCATCCAGAGGTCTGTTTACGGCCCGAAGACTGCCCACGACTACTCAAGTCGCCTCCGTCACGACTTCCTCTAGATGCTTTGCCTGCAGCACTAGATAAGTTCATCTTCTTAAATTCACTTTTACCATCATGATTTTCATAACGTAATTTCTCAATCTTATGGCGGATTTCAAGCTCAATACGTTGAACTTCTGGTTTATCTTTAGGATCAGCTAATGTTATAGCAAGACCTTTGTCACCGGCACGACCTGTACGGCCAATACGGTGGATATAACTTTCTACATCATGTGGGATATCGTAGTTAAAGACGTGTGTGATCCCTTCAACATCCAACCCACGTGCCGCTACATCCGTAGCTACTAAAATGTGCAATTTAGCTTCACGGAATTTTTTCATTACGCCTTCTCTTTTAGCCTGAGAAAGATCGCCGTGGAGCTCGTCCGAATTATATCCAGCTTCTCGAAGGGCTTCGTTAAGCATCTTCGCACGACGTTTTGTTCGACAGAACACAAGAGCTAAATAGGGATTATATTCATTAATCATACTAAATAGCGCCGCTTGTTTATTACGATCAGAACACTCTATAACCACTTGACGAATATGTTCAAGTGGAACGAGCGAATTCTCGCCTTTAATAATGATATCTTCGGCATCTGTCGTATAAGCACCCGCGATTCTCTTGATCTCAGCCGGCATGGTTGCGGAGAATAACATCGTTTGACGACGATACGGAAGTGCTTGAATCAACGTCTCTACGTCGTTCAGGAACCCCATATGAAGCATTTGATCTGCTTCATCCAAGACCAACATCTTCACGCCACCAAGATCCAACGTGCCACGTTCTAGATGATCTAACAACCGACCTGGTGTTCCGATAATAAGATGACGTCCACCTTCAAGTTTGCGAAGTTGCTTCTCAACATCCTGTCCACCATAGACAGCAAGGATCTTGACCTCAGTATTCCGTGCTAACTTACGTGCTTCTTCCGTTATTTGTAGAGCTAACTCACGTGTTGGAGCTACAATTAATGCCTGAGGAAATTGTCTATTTGGATCAATCTTCATCATGATCGGTAGCAAGAATGCCAACGTCTTTCCTGTTCCAGTACGAGCTCGCGCGATAACATCTCGTCCTGCTAGAAGCAATGGAATGGCTTCGTGTTGTACTGGTGTTGGTTCTGTAATTCCTTGATTATAAATAACTTTATCTAAATCCATCGAAATGCCTAAGTCTTGAAATTTGGGCAAATCTTTCACCTCGTTCTATTTATTTTATAAGATGAATGTGTCAACCCAGTTCAAATAGGTTAACCATCCATCTCTAATTCATACAAACCGCCATACCAATCAAATAACGCAGTCCTTCGTGCCGTAAGTTACACCATAATAATACATCGATCCCTCATTATGAGTAGTATCCATTTCATTACTGTGTACTCCACTGCTCATTGTATTGGATGTCTGTTAATAGCTCATGATTAGGAATAATACAACTCGTTCCCATCCACATTGGCTCGGATACCTTAAGGGTTCCATCCAGGCCACCACATCATACGAAAATCTGCACAAAAATACATAACGTCTAAAACCGGATACCTACGTCTTATAGAATCTAATCCCCATTGTAACACGCCAGCACGTAAGTAGAAACGGCTTCACCATCCCTAGAGGGTAGTGAAGCCGTCTCTACTTGAGTTAAAGCCAAAAGATTCGCGAAAACTTAACATTTCCGGTTATTATGAATGCCCCAAGAGACTATCCATCCTTCTTATCTCTTAGAATCTTCCGGATTTAAATATCCCATACAGCAACCATAACACCATAAGTAACGCAACAATAAATCCAATACCAATCACAGGGAGCTGCCACAACACGGAGGATTGATTGTTCATAGCAGACCCGATAATAAGCCCTACCATAATAATGCTGAAGGCCAACAATACGATACTCATAGAGAGCCTATTACTGATCTGATCCATCTTACGCATTAGAGCTTGAAGCTCAGGTATGCTAATCTCGACCTTCAACTTTCCTTTACTGATGAGCGCTGACAGCTGACGAGCTTGTCCGGGAAACTCTAAGAACCCCTCAATCAAACCCGTCACTCCCCCAATAAACTTCTTCTGAAGGCGTCCCGTACTGTACCGTTCTTTCAATAATTTCTTACCAAAAGGTTCTGCCATATCTATGATACTTAAAGATGGATCCAACTTCTCCATTACACCTTCCATCGTCAGTAACGCTTTACCGAGAAGTGTTAGATCCGGTGGGATAATAATCTGATGATGTCTCGCAACTCCAAATAGATCATTCAGAGCCTTTCCCATACTGATCTCAGAGAACGGGATATCATAATACTCATCCCTTAATCGATCCAGATCAGCTCGTAGAGCCGAGATATCGCCGTTTTCAGGAAATAATCCTAATTTTAGAATGGCACGAACCATACCATCCGTATTTTTTCGCATTAGAGCAATAATTAGAGCAGATAATTGATCCTTCATATCTACACTTAGACGACCCACCATGCCAAAATCAATAAAAGCAATGCTTCCATCCTTTTGGACCAAAAGATTACCCGGGTGAGGGTCCCCATGAAAGAATCCTTAAATGAAAATCTGCTGAAGTATACCGTTTGTAACACGCTCCGCGATTTCCTTGAGATCATATCCTTTATCTAACAACTGCTCTCGGCGACTCAACATGATGCCGTCGATATATTCCATCGTAAGCACGCGTGAGGATGTAAACTCCCAATATATACTCGGGATATAGATATGTTTATCGTGCTGGAATTGTAACGCAATTTTCTCCGTGTTACGTGCTTCCTGGCTATAATCTAATTCTGCTAATATCGACTTGGATAATTCCGCTACGATGCGAGTTAGTTGATATTGCTTAGCCCATTCCCAGCGTTTCTCCGCCATAGCAGATAAACTACTAATAATATCTAAATCACGGCTGACCATCTTCACAACACCAGGGCGCTGAATTTTGATAGCTACGGTCTCGCCCGTTCTTAACTTTCCTCTATGAACTTGCCCTATGGATGCTGCTGCAATAGGTATATCTTCGAACCAAGATAATCCTTCTTCGATCGCTATATCTAACTCCTGCTCAAGGATACCCCGAGCGATCTCCGAAGAGAAAGCGGGCACTTGATCTTGAAGTTTCACTAACTCCTGAATAACGCCCTCTGGCAAAAGGTCAGAACGTGTACTCGCGATTTGACCCAGCTTGATAAACGTAGGGCCCAAATCTTCCAACACATGCCGAATTCGTTCACCAATCGTCTTCGTCTCCACGGATTCATGCGTAATCCAACGACGTGGGAGCGTAAGAACCTGGAACAGTTCAAGTTCTTCCACCATATACCCGAAGCCATGACGTATGAGCGCCATGGCAATTTCACGGTATCTTCCTGTATGACTAATACGCGCAGCCATTATTCAGCCTTCGGAGTTTCCAATTCCGCGATTCTGCTCTCTAATGTAGCGATACGCTGTTCAAGTTTAATCAGATCATCTCCAGTAGGGACATGAAGTTCTGTGAGAAGACGGTTCACCTGCTCATGTATAAGAGACTTCAACTGACTTTGTTCTTCCTCTCCCCGTTCGATAAGGCGAGTAACCAATGCCCTAGATTCGTTGGGTGCAAGTTCACCACGAGCCACGAGGTCATCCACAACTTTCTCCACTTTCTCTTTACTTACCATTGTGAGGCCCAACCCTAAAGAAACAGCCTTCTTAAATAAATCACTCATGTTTATTCCTCCATATCTAAGATATATATTAGAATCAGTAGCGTATGTGGAAATGGATTAACTTTATTTTATATAGAATTTTTAGCGAGACGTCCACTGTGCTGCTTGAAGAATCAACTGTCGTATTACAGGTTGTTTAAAGGACGGTTCATGATGTCCAGCCATAAAGACCGTTACACGTCCAAGGCCGTACGTATGTGTCCAGGCTGCAGGATGCCACTTGTCATCTAACTTATACTCCAGCAGAATCTGCTTCTCCGTTAATGAATCAAATTCAAATTGAAATGGTTCTTCTTCCATTTCAAAAGGTTCTACACCCGCCGTTATAGCATGTTCTTCGTCACTAGGACGGAAAGATAAAGGTTGATAGTTGGGGTGTCCAATAAGCTTACCCCCCATTAACTGTGCTAACTCATATCGGTCTCCAAGTGAAATGCCATTATGAATGATCAATAACCCACCGCCGTGGCTTACATATGACAACAACCCTGCCGTCTGCTGTGGCGAGATTTTCTCATCCCATAAATCGATATAGGAAATACAAAGATCGAACTGTTGAATGTTATTATCTAATAACATGTTTTTGTTCTCACTACACTGTACAGTCATAACATCATTCAATATATGGCTAATTTGTGCATCTACACCTTGTAAAGGGTGAAACTTCGGATGTGTATAATCTCCAAATAACAAACATTTTTTATTCGTATTCATTTATTTATTCCTCCTAATATTACCCGGGTAACGACCGTTAAGTGTAATCTACTCAACACATGTTCTCCCATTTAGTCCTAGCTTCGTAAAAGCTGCTATTAGATATTCTCCTCTTCGTGCCTATTTCACATACAATTCTTATCTCATGCCTCTAGCGATCCAGAGGTTATAAAACGGTAATATGTAATATAAATCCATTTTATATAGAATATCAAAATGGTACAAGCCTTTCGGCTGTACCATTGGAAGCTACATTGTGGTCATTTAAGTATAGCACTTCATCTTTAGAATTGTTTCTTATTCTTCATCAGTAACAGCCACTTCGCTCTCTGATTGAGAAGCAAAATACCGCCCTAACTCCACCATCATACTACCCATACGTTCTTCTTCCGGCATTATAATACGCTGAATTCCTTCTTCTTTCAGCGCTTGAGCTGTAACTTTACCTACAGCTACTGCCACGACCTTATTTTCCAATGCATTAATCAATGTAGTCACTTCATTATGTTCCCGGGCATACTCCATCAAGAAGCGGAACTGTGGTGCACTTGTAAAGGTAACCGCATCGATTCTAGCTTGTACGATATCCTGTATGAGTTGTTCCAAATGTTGTTCTTCAGGTTGCTCATGACGATAAGGAAGTATTTGTTTCGTTGTTGCTCCCTGCTCATCTAACCATTTCGTAAGTTTGGGTGCCGAGTCGCCATGGAGTTGTAAGATCACATTAGCACCTCTTATATCATATGACTCAAAGGAACGAATTAGTCCCTCACTACTCCCATCATCATCTCTAATAACAGGTGTCAATTGACGCTTTTTCAACGCATTCACTGTTTTGTATCCTCTGGCCGCAATGGATGAAGTGGACAGAATTTCTAGGAATTTGTCTTCTATGCCCATATTCTCAGCCATAGCAAATAGAGCTTCTAAACCCATACCTGTCGTTAAGATTACCCATTCTGGCGGATTCTCAATCCATGAAACTAATTCCTCACGAATCTTGTCATTATCTAGAAAAACGGTTCCTTGTGCCGGGCGATAAACGGGCGTCCCACCCATATTTTCTATTAACTTACCCATTTCAGCTACTTTACGAGAGGCAGCTAGAGCTACAACTTTACCAATCATCTTCTGAGACATCTTCTTATCCTCCCATCATCTTAGAGGTACAACCATTTATGTGAATAACAATCTATCCACTCATCAATTGTACCATCTTCCTCCTAAAATGTTTAATGTTTCAGGGAAGTTTTACGAGGACGAAGGAGTACAAAAATCCCAATAGGAATAATAATCTCAAATATAATCGCAATCCATGGCCATTGATGATTAAATTCTAACATTTGAACCGCATCATGAAAAAACCAGCCTGCACAAGAAAATGAGAGAACCCCAACCGGTGCTACCATCATTTTACCAGATATAGAAGGTGCCATAATCTTGAGTCCATAACAGATAACGTACAGACTAATCGCCATATTAATTAGAACGAGTGGATACCATACGCCAACCATGAGAAGATCGAATCGATCCAAGAAATCTGCGATCCTAATCTCACGGATCAGTTCATAACTGGGATACATCAACCTTTCTGCGACAGGAACTCCTATCACTAATATTAACATGAGTACAACTAGAACAATTAACAATGTACTTATGACTAGTGAGTTAAGGAGATCTCTATAGCGGTATGCTTTGCTAGGTATAATAAATGGCAACACAATAATCTGTCCTATAGACGATAATACAAGCCAAGTTCCCTCGGTTACCCCAGGCATGTTCAGATGGAGGATAGGCATCATATTAGATACATCTAGTGCCTTCAATAACATAATTAGCATGAACAACAGCGATATGATGAATAGTGGGCCCATCAACTCTGATAACGAAATTAATGTTCGAGCTCCACCCCTTGCTATATAGATCACCGTGGCAGTAATACAAAGTGTAATAATAACTAACGGCGTATTGGGTAACAAAATCACATTTGTATAGTCAATCATAATTCTAGTATCGCGCGCAAGAATGTAAAAGAAGAAGATAAGATAGAGAAACACTATTCCTCTTCCTAGAGCGGGAAACCTAGCGGTTAACGACTGGAATAAATCCTGATCTGGAAATCGCTTCGCACTACGTGATAACAAACATAGAACTCCCATAAATAGGATGGATGCTACCAAATAGGTGACATATGTATGTTGTTTCGCTGCTGAGAGCGAACGTACTTCATTGATCACAAAAGGTATCATATAGACGATCCCGAGAATGATGATTTGACGATGTGTAATTTTGGTCACATTGATTCCCTCTTCCTTGTTAAAACGGATTCCATTGCTTAATGATCCGCCCAAGCCACGCCGTTGGGCTTATGGTTTTATCGAATTTCAAATCGAATATAAATATACCTACACTTAGGACAAACAAAGAGCAGGCAACCCATCGATTAGATGGAGGGAGTGTACGAAGAACCTTCCAGTCCAACCATAGTATCAAGATAATAAAAACGATGAGTAACAGCGATAAATTAATCATGAACTATCTCCCCTTCTGGAAGCCCCATAGGTTCTAGAGCTTGACCAACGGTCTCAAGATGCATATCTACAGCGATTTCTGTTTTGACATGAGGATATATATCTTGCCACCGATTCTTCAATCGATCCCAATCTTTCGGTTTCTGGTGGTGAATAGCTCGGCCAAACCCTAAACTGTCTGCTTGATATTGTTCTTGTAGTATTGTTATGACTTTTGTTAAATCTTTCTGTACCTTCTCTTCCACTGATTCTTGAATTTTATACATACCCATGTCACTCGATGGAGTGAATTCAGATTCTGCCTCAACAATTGTTCCTTCCAACTTAATTTGAATTTTCATGGTTATTTCATCTCCATGAATGACGGGAACTAGCTTCACGTTACTCTGTCTAAATGAAAGGGTTAGTGTTCCTTCGCCCATGGGCGAAGGTATCGTTATTCCTAAGTTTTTATTTTGATTCATGCCAATAATGATGATTTTGGCCATTTCATCCTTTAAGGATCCAACCATGCGATCCCCTTTAAAAATAGCTAAGCCATTAAGTTTAACATTCTTTACAGCTTCACCTACCTTAGGAGGTACGGACAAGTCCACCTTAATCATCGGGAGTGTAAGGTCAACCCCTTCAGACAATAGGTCATTCAATAGGCGTTTAATGGTGATAGGCGTTCTGGTGTAACTAAGAACTAGCTCCCGAACCATCTCGGTTGGAAAGGATTCAAGCGGTGCATCCGTATCAAGTATTTTGTAAGCTGGCCCCTCTGTAACTGCTACTACCGATAAGAGTCGATTCTGAGGTGTCCTAGTAAACACATCCAGAATAGGTGCGATTCCCTCACGTGCTAAATCTTCTCCTATAATTAGAGAGCGGCGAGACGAAACATTAAACTCACGCGAAGTACTTCTTTGAGATTCAAGTGTTGACACGCGTAGGGTCTTCCCTATGTTAGATTCGATATACCACCTCTTACCCCCAGTAGTTCCTTTACCTCCAGGACCTCCAAGCTCACCAGGCAAAGCGATCTGTAAACTAGTGCGATACTGAGAGCCCTCCTTATCTACAGCAGTACCTATTACAAAGGCTAAATCATTGATTTCCTTGCGATCCCAACAACCAGATAAGAATACTGGACAGATTAACAACATCGCAGTTACTGAGAATATTTTCTTCATATCACCTTTTCACCAACCTTTTTCAGGTTTAGGAGTTCCGTTTATTTCTTTCTTCATTCGCTTATTATTATCTTCCGCTTTTCCATGGGGTCTATGGATCATTCGCCACCTAGGTGCACGGACGAATATATCCTTCTGATCGTTCTTATAGAATGGGCTAATTCCCGACAAATATGGGACTCCAAAGGAAGTTAACTGAGATAAGTGAACTAGTATCCACATCGAAGCAATCACTATACCGAATAGTCCAAACATACCTGCCATAATCATTAATGGGAATCGTAATAATCGAACGGTAATGGCTAGATTAAACCTAGGGATTGTAAAAGAGGCTATTCCCGTTAGAGATACGACAATAACCATAGGTGCAGACACAATTCCCGCTTCTACTGCCGCTTGTCCAATCACGAGTGCTCCGAGTATACTGACGGCTTGTCCGACAGTCTTGGGTAAGCGGATTCCCGCTTCACGTAAAGCTTCAAATGCGATTTCCATCATCAATGCTTCAACAAGTGCTGGAAAGGGAATAGCTTCACGAGCTGCCGATATACTTAGGATCAAGGTTGATGGCAACATATCCTGGTGATAGGTCGTCACAGCTATATACAAGCCAGGAAGAAATATAGCAATCAACACAAAGATGTATCGGAGCATTCGAACGAAATTACTAATAAAAAATCGTTCATAGTAATCCTCACTCGCTTGCATTAATTGCCATAAGGACACGGGGCCAACCAGAACAAAGGGTGTACCATCAACTATAATGGCAAAAGAGCCCTCTAATAATTGAGCAGCAACCGAATCAGGTCGTTCCGTATATTGCACCTGTGGAAAGGGTGAATACGGATGATCCTCTATCAGTTCTTCAATATACCCCGATTCTAGAATGCCATCGATCTTAATGTCCTTTAGACGTTTGGTAACATCTTTAATTTGTTTAGGATCCGCTAATCCATCGATATACGTTAGAACAACATCTGTTTTGCTCTCTTCCCCAATCACAAAACTAACCATCTTTAGCTTCGGTGTCTTGAGCTTGAAGCGTATAAGTGCCGTATTCACCCTTAAGGTTTCTGTGAAACCTTCTCTTGGGCCACGGATAACAGACTCCGTCTGTGGTTCTTCCACGCCACGTCTTACGCCGCCCTTCACATTGAAGAAATGTGCTTCATTGCTTCCTTCCATCAGCAATACTACACTGGAGTTAATTACCGCAGTAATGACTTCGCCCCATGTCGTACCCTTTGAAGCTTGTAACAGCGACACGCGAGTATTTTGAGGTGACTTAATAGGTTCGTCCTCACCTTCATTCTCAACGTAACCTATGATAAATGGATTCAACATTTCAGATTCTACTTCCTTAGAGTCTGCAATGCCTTCTATATAGAATATAAATGCTGCCTGCCCTTGGGTTGCTTGAATATTTCGGTACACCATATCTGAGCTATCCGAGAATATCTTTTTTGCCATCTCTATATTTCGGGATAAATCCTTCTGTAGGAGCTCCTCTTCAATAGGTGGAGATGGAAGACCCAAAGTACCATTGGAAGATGCCCCTGTGTCTGATATAAATTTCTGTGATCTTCCTGATTTCCTCACTCGTCGACACCTCGATTGATTGTTATATTTTCATAGGATTTATCAGTAGGTTGTTCCATATTTATGGAAATTATGTATGGATCATTAAATACATCACTATCGCTGTGGTCTCATTCTAAAAATCATAAAAAAAGAAACCTTTCTTTAGTAAAATGGAAGTTCGACCAGCCATTTTAAATCAAGAAGAGGTTTCTTTTTTACATTCAATATACGTTTCACATTTTATTTAAGATCTATCATTAGTATCTACAGGAACATTATCACCATGATTAGGAGTTATTGTTGTGTCTTTATTCTTACGTCCTCTACGTAGAAATTTAAATAATCCACCTATAGCAACAACCAATACAATCCCGAACTTCTTAACAAGTACAACAAGCATAGCAATTAAGCCAACTTTTTTGGCTACGACCAATCCAGCGCCACCCACAATTAATCCAGTAAGGCCCATTTCAGCTAGCTTATCGGTAGACTCGTCGAAGTCTGCATACCCTTCCCCTGCGTTTACTGAGAAGTTGGATACCACCATATTCTCAAAAGTCTTGCGGTCCTCCACCAAATGTTCAGGATCGGTTACAAGAATTGCAGAAACGTACCCTTCTCTCGTTAATAAGCGCACGTTGTAATTAATTAGTGTCTCATTGTTGATATCGTGAGCTAGGAGTGACCATTTCAAACTATGTAAGTTATCATCGTACGTCGGTGGAACATCCCAACCGTCTACGAATAAGTGGTTCTCTTCTGTTGTTTCTTTATTGGCTGCTTCCGTACCATCTTTATAGCTTTTTAGTAAAGCATCTGCATCGATATCATTTTTCTCATCATCTGAAATATGACCCACATCATCATAATCAAAAAATACAGACCAATTTTCATTCTCATCCATTGGATATACCGATCCAATCTCCTTGTTACTCGGTACTCCACCATAGGACAGTTCATTTGCTATTGTGTTGTCCTTATCTAGAAAAAGTAGCCCTGTCTGTAATTTGAGTTTGGCTATTGTGCTAAGATCAACTTCTTGTCCCGAACCCTCTACCCACTTTAATTCCTGGGTTTCAGCATCCGCATGCACAACACTCGATACCCCCATCATTGCATAGACTGCAATGATGAAAGCTAGTATCAAGCTGATCGCTCTGCGATCTATTCTAAACCTTCCAATTCTCTGAATCTTCACAGTATTTCTCCCCTTAGTTATTATTTACCAACAAGGTATAATTATCGGAGAGAACATCTTAAAAATGAATAGAAATGGATAAATTTATATTTCACACCTATAGACTAGGAGCCTATGTTGCCGTAGTCCGAGATAGTTGGGCTGGTTTCGATTTTTTGTCTTTCAGGAGAAATGTAACGGGTATAGCTAATGCAACAATAATGGTCGCAATCACAAATACATCGTCGACACTCCAGGTAAAGGCAAATTGTTGTTCCGCTTCTTTCGGGTTAATGACACCTGCTAAATGAACGACGGTACGACTAGCCAAGAGAGAACTAAATATACCAATCGCAAACGAACCCATCCCCTGCTTAATCCAGTTATTGATGGAGGAAGCATGCCCAGACTCCTGAGCAGGTACAGAACTCATACCGGCATTAGTAACTGGCATATTCGCAAAAGTTATACCAATATAACGGATAGCCATCCATACAGTAATAAACAGATGCGATGTCGTCACCGTAAGTCCACTTAAACTCCAAGTAGAGATGACCATTAGCGTTACACCTATTAGAATAAGCTTAACAGGACCAACTTTAGAATATAGACGACCCACAATGGGTGCAAAAAGAACCATCATCAGTGAACCTGGCAACATAATAAGGCCTGCTTGCATCGCTGTGGTATGCTGTATATTTTGCAGAAAGATCGGGATAAGAAATGTTCCAGAATAAAGTGAAATTGAAATGATCGCATTTAACACGAGACTATAAGAGAACTTCCGTATACGTAGAATCCGCAAATGAAGAAGGGGTTCCTTTACTTTAAGTTCCCATAAGATAAAGAATGCTAGTATCAATGCTCCCCCAATCAACAAGGATAACGTCTTAGCGGATAGCCACCCCCACGTATTTCCTTCACTAAATGCTACGAGTAGAGCTCCACTACTTGCTATAACAGTCACAAACCCAACACCATCGAAATGTTGCTTCTTGCTGAGTTTATAATATGGGATATAACGAAATGCTACGACCATAGCAATCAGGCCAATAGGTATATTCATAATAAATAAGGCGTGCCAGTTGTAATGTTGAACA
Organism: Paenibacillus sp. Y301; assembly: GCF_059445505.1. Taxonomy (NCBI): domain Bacteria; kingdom Bacillati; phylum Bacillota; class Bacilli; order Caryophanales; family Paenibacillaceae; genus Paenibacillus; species Paenibacillus sp. Y301. Next base: position 176,343 of record NZ_JCAIUL010000007.1, read on the forward strand.
AGGAAACCACCCAGTGTAGGTCCAAGTGCAGGCCCTAGCATAGCAGATACACTCCACATGCTTAGTGCGAAAGCTTGTCTTTCCTTCTCCACAACCTGATAAATAATCGTCATCGTTGCAGGCATGATCAGCCCACTAAATAACCCTTGGATGATTCGGAACGCTATTAAGCTCTGAATATTCCACGACAATACACAAAGGGCAGAGCAAATCGTAAACCCGATAATCGAGAAAATGTACAGACGCTTATAACTGAATTGATCCCCTAGAAATCCAAGCACAGGCGCGATTACCCCAGTCGCGAGCATAAATCCTGTAACCATCCACTGTACGGTATGTAACTCAGAAGTAAATTGAGTCATGAATGCAGGTAACGCGATATTAATCGTTGTCGTGCTTAATGAAGCTAAGAAATTACCAAAAAAAATTGCAAAAAGAACCGGCCAAAATGAGCTGGCGGTCGCGGCAGAATTATTTTTCATCATAGCCCTCCATCTTGTTATACATATGCTGTAGTTTATTTATCTATTGATTGTTGAATTTTCTCTTGAATATCTACTAATCCAGCCAAAATCTGATTCATATCATTCATCTTTCCATGAACTAAATCAATTTGTTGGCTAACCATTTCCTTCATTTTCTCCAGTTCTGATCTCCGTTCCACCTCATCGCTAGAGGATTGAGAGTTACTATGATGTTGCTTCATTCGATCGCGAATGTGTAAATAGTCTTGAATCTCTTGTAATGAGAACCCGAGCACCTTTTTGGCTAGAACGATATTATTCAAGTACTGCACATCTTCCTCGGTATATAACCGAATCCCACCATCTGAACGTTCTGGTGTTGGCATCAATCCAATTTCTTCGTAGTACCGTATGGATCTTTTAGTCAGACCTGTTTTTTTGGCAACATCGTCAATTTTTAACCAATCCATCTCTTCATCTTCACTCCCGAATGTCCCAACTGTTTTGAATAATTTAACGTATATTACTATACTCCTGGACTAACGTTAACGTCAACGTTAACTTTTTGGGTTATTTCATGAAATTTAATTTGTTTTCATTTGTAATTCATACCCTTAGATATCAAAAAGACAGCCACCGTGCACCTTCCATACACGTTGACTGCCTTCAATAAAAACCTTATATTCGCTTAATTAAGCTAGTATTTGCTCAATACGTTCCAATACCTCTGCGGATAATGTCATTCCCGAAGCTTTTACATTCTGCACGACTTGCTCTGGACGACTTGCCCCAACCAAGGCGCTCGAGACATTCTTCTGACGCAATATCCAAGCTAATGCTAATTGTCCAACTTTCACGTCAAGCTCATTCGCAACTTCCTCTAATTGTTGAACTTTAGCGATGCGTACATCACTTATCTTATCTTCATTCCATCCAAGTTTGGCAGCACGACTATTCTCTGGAATACGACCTGAAGAGTTATATTTACCTGTTAATAAACCTTGAGCTAGTGGGGAGTATACGACCTGACCAATACCCTTTTGCTCACCAAGTGGAATAATCTCCTTCTCAATCTCACGTTCAAACATATTGTATAGCGGCTGATTAACAACGATCCGGTCAAGTAAATACCGATCTGCTACAGCAAGTGCTGCTTCCATCTGTGCGGCAGTCCATTGACTTACTCCCACATAGAGCACTTTGCCTTGACGTACCAAATCATCTAACGCTCGCATTGTTTCTTCTATTGGTGTCTCCGCATGGAAGCGATGACAGTAATAAATATCAACATAATCCGTATCTAGTCTTTTCAGACTTGCATGACATTGTTCCATAATATGTTTACGGGATAGCCCTGAATCATTAGGTCCATCTCCCATGTTACCAAATACTTTCGTTGCTAACACATACGACTCACGAGGATATGCCTTAAGTGTGGGACCTAACAATTGCTCAGCTGCTCCACGTTCATATACATTGGCTGTATCAAAGAAATTAACCCCAGCGTCATAAGCCGTCTCAATCGCCTTAACTGCATTCTCTTGTTCCACATAGCCACCGTAAGTTAACCAACTACCCAAGCTGATTTCACTAACTTTAAGCCCACTACCACCAAGTCTCCGGTACTTCATCGTTTGTAATATCCTCCTTTAAGCGTATGATCTGGAAAATTCACTTTTACCATCTTATTGTAACATTTCCGCGTATCCCGTTCACATGTCTATAGCTTTAATTGATTTCTTTTTCAAAAAGAGTGGTAATTATTGAATAATGAGGAAGACTAATTCCAATGACTAATATTACTAGGAGGAACTATCGTGAACAACCCTATACATTCAACCCAACTACCCCAATATCCCGAATCCTTGTGGAGAGCTTCAACAGAACTTCCAACCTTTCCTCAACTAAAAGAAGATATTACGGTGGATGTAGGAATTGTAGGCGCAGGGATTACGGGTATCACTACAGCCTACTTGTTATCTAAGGAAGGATTCAAGGTAGCCTTGCTGGATGCTGGCCAAATACTACAAGGGACCACCGGACATACCACGGCTAAGGTTACGGCTCAGCATGGCATGATTTATGATGAACTAATACAGCATTTTGGAGTGGAACAAGCATCCAAGTATTATCATGCTAACAATGAAGCACTACAATTTATGGCACAAACCGTAAAAGAACTAGACATTTCCTGTGAATGGAAAGTAGAAGATGCTTATCTGTATGCAGAAGGGGAACAGGCAAAAGCTAAACTTCTAAAAGAATTTCAAGCCTATGAGAAACTCGCTATTCCAGGACAATGGATCGAACATGTTCCTATTCCTCTTGTCGTGAAGGGGGCCATCCAACTTCCAGGGCAGGCTCAATACCATCCCTTAGCTTATATGAAGCGTCTGGTGGAAGCTATTGTTGAAGCTGGTGGACTGATTTATGAGAATACAACCGTTAGTGAAAAGCTCGAAGGAGAACGCCCCTTCACACTCCGATCCCTCCATGGAGATCATAAAGTTACATGTCAGCATATCGTCTCAGCCTCCCATTTCCCATTTACGGATGCTGGAGGATTCTTCTTCTCACGTCTTCATGCAGAAAGATCCTATGTGATTGCTATGACATCAGAAACACCATTTGAAGGTGGGATGTATCTTAGCGTGGACGAGCCTACGCGTTCTCTAAGATCAGCTACATGGAATGGAGAACCTGTCGTGCTGGTTGGTGGCGACAGCCATAAGACGGGGCAGGGCATATGCACTTATCGACATTATGAGAATCTAGAAGAGTTCGGTGGCAACCTATTAGGAATGAAGAACATCCCTTTTCGCTGGTCTGCTCAGGACTTATTCACCCTCGACAAAGTGCCTTATATCGGTCAGATCACAGCGCAGCATGAAGGAATCTATGTAGCTACTGGATTTGCTAAATGGGGAATGACGAGTGGAACGTTATCGGCTAAACTGATTACCGATCAGATTCAAGGAAGAGAGAACCCTTATTCTGAACTTTTTACCCCTTCACGTCGTTTTCAAGCTGATCCAAGCATTAAGAATTTCATCGTTCAGAATGCTAATGTCGCTAAGGAGTTAATATCCGGCAAGCTAGAGATTGTCCATGCTAAAGCAGACGAGCTTCAGAAAGATGAAGGATCGGTCGTTACGCATTATGGAAAAAGAGCAGGTGCCTATCGTGATCCTGAAGGTAATCTGCATCTAGTCGATACTACATGTACCCACATGGGATGTGAAGTTGAGTGGAATAAAGGTGACCGCTCTTGGGATTGCCCTTGCCACGGATCTAGATTTGGTTATGATGGCCATGTTCTTGAAGGACCCGCTGAAGAACCGCTGAAGAAGCTCGATTTCGTATAAAAGAAAACTAAGTAGCAGCAGCGCCTTCCTAAATCAAAAGACAGGCACACGTTTCACAGTAAAAACCACTCTCATTCAATACATGAATGGAGTGGTTTATTTGCTGTATATAGCTTAGTTTTCTAGCATAATTTGACCCGTCTGTGATAGATCATATTCTGAGATAGCACTAAGTTCTCGCTTGTACTCTTCGGATTGTAGAATATCCATGATAGATCGGATCCAGTCTATGTTATCTGCGTTCTTTATCATGACTAGATCATATCTCTCATTCATTAATGGAATGAAATCAACATGATCAACCATAGAAGCAGCTTTCTCGACACCTACACCAACATCTGCTTCACCGGAAGCTACTCTGGTAGCCACAGCTAAATGATTGGATCGTTCGTCGTCATATCCTATGAGTTGATCAGCCGAGATGCCATGAATTCTTAATTGCTCATCTAGTAGCACCCTAGCTCCAGAACCCTTTTCTCGATTAATTAACTTTAGACCTGGTTGGGTTAAATCGGTCCAATGGTTAATATTCTTAGGATTATTAGATTGAACATACAGACCCGCTCTTCTGAACAGTAGATTAACTACCACATAAGATGAACCAGCAAGTATCCTTCTTATGTAAGGAAGATTATATTCTCCTGTATCTCCATCTAACAGATGCGTGCTGACAACGTCTGCTTCGCCTTTATACATCGCAATAAGACTCTCTAGACTACTTCCATGACTTCGCAGTGGGCGTATCCCCGTTGTCTTATCTTCGATATGCTTCGCTAATATATCAAGGCTAATATCTTGCCCCGTAATCACGATGGATCGTATACCCATCTTCATCGAGGAAGGGGCAGGCCGATCTATAGGATTGAACGTGTTGGACAACCCTTTTGCCCGTTGTTTATATGCTTCCAAATCTACTGCATCTATTCGCATTTGTTTGCCAACTCTATAGGAGAGGAGCTCTCCCTTTTTGATCAGGTCATATACCGTAAGCTTAGAAATCTTCAATATTTTCGAAATTTCCTCCGTTGTATAAGACACATCGTTTGTCATAGGATCCTCCTTCTTAGCACCGTTTCGCCGTATGAATCTATGCCTTTATTCTAACATATCCCCAATTCATTATGATAAATATGGTTTACTTTTCAGGAAAAACACAAGTATAATCATACTAGTTATAACTAGATATAATCAATCATAACTTATAGGAGTGGAAATATGACTAAAATGATGAAAAACAGCTTAATTCTATGTCTGATCCTGATGATGTCTATCCTGGTCGTTGCCTGTGGTTCTACAAAAGATACAAGCACCCAGAAAACGAAGACGTCTTCAGAACCGGTGGAACTCACGATTTCTGCTGCTGCGAGCTTAACGAACGCACTACAGGACATTCAAAAGAGTTATGAAACAAGCTACACTAACATTAAACTTAACTTTAACTTTGCTGGTTCTGGTGCACTACAACAGCAAATTGAGCAAGGAGCTCCGGCTGATCTATTTCTGTCTGCAGCTACTAAGAATCTACAAGCACTTGTAGATAAACAATTGATTCAAGAAAACGATCATATAAACCTATTAACGAACGAATTGGTGGTTATTGCTCCAGCTGATAGTAAAGCCCAAATCACCAATCTGAGTGACTTGTCTCAAACGGAAGTAACTAAGGTGGCAGTAGGCATCCCTGAAAGTGTACCCGCCGGTAATTATGCGAAAGAAGCATTAACGAAGGCTAACTTATGGGATACTCTACAATCGAAGATCGTTCAAGCCAAAGATGTGACTCAAGTTCTTCAGTACGTTGAGACTGGAAACGTTGATGCTGGCTTTGTTTATCAGACGGATGCCATATCATCAGACAAAGTTAAGGTTATTTTCCCTGTTGATCCGACCACCTACACCGCGATTGAGTACCCTATGGGAATCATAAGTGCAACGAAACACCGTGAGGAATCGGAAGCCTTTTATAACTATTTACAATCCGAAGAAGCCATAAATATATTTATCAAATACGGATTCTCCGTTCCTAAATGATTACGGTACAAATAGACTGGCATACGTTCTGGACCCCCATTCGATTGTCGTTACAGATCGCATTTCTGTCGAGTATTATAACGATTGTAGTCGGTGTGGCTGTTGCTTGGTGGATGTCCAAAAGGCAATTCAGGGGAAAAGTATGGCTTGAAACGTTGTTTTTGTTGCCATTAGTGCTTCCTCCAACGGTTGTTGGCTTTATATTACTTATTGCTTTGGGTAGAAAAAGTTGGCTTGGACAAGGTATTGAATGGTTATTTACTTCACCTATCATATTTACTTGGTGGGCTGCTGTTATCGCGGCTGTAGTTGTGTCATTTCCTCTCGTGTATCAAACGATGAAAGTAGGCCTTTCTTCTATAGATAATGATTTGGAAGACGTTAGTCGCTCCATGGGTGCGAACGAGTGGCAAGTATTCCGTTATATTACACTTCCTTTGGCTTCGAGGTCATTAGTGACCGCTTATATTCTAGGTTTCGCACGAGGCCTAGGTGAATTCGGGGCAACCCTTATGATTGCTGGCAATATTCCTGGCAAGACTCAGACGATCCCTACAGCCATTTATGTAGCGGTTGATTCTGGCAATATGAATATGGCGTGGGCATGGACACTGACCATGATTCTTATTTCTTTTCTATTGCTACTCTTAACGGGGCGAAGAAAACAAGATTAAGGTAATCAGAAAAGGCAATGCATTCTTTGTTAAGGAATGCATTGCCTTTTTTAACTTCGATTCTCTTATAATTTAGGGTCTACAAGTAAGGAAACTACCTTACCCTCGTTCACATTGATTAACCCATAATCGGTAATTTTAAGTGCTGGACTAACGGCTAAGGAATGCGTACTAATCGACATAATTGGATTGTAGTGCTTATATCCAAGTGCCTCCATTTCCGTACGTAGCTGCTTCACTTGCGCTGCCACCTTTATAAGGGGTTCTTCCGAAAGAATACCTCCAACCGGAAGATGAAGGAACGAACGGATCTCTCCATTCTCCACAACACAGAATCCGCCTTGATTACGGATCACTTCATTAGCTGCAATCATCATGTCCTCTCGATTACGCCCAATCACAAGTAAATTGTGATTATCGTGAGAGTAGGTCGTTGCGATCGCACCCCGTTTAATTGTATCTCCGCCAATAAGCCCATAAGCACGATTTCCGTTCTTACCGTAGCGTTCGAACGTTGCAATCAGTCCATACGGACTTTCCTCCCAGTTCAATTGCTCACTCATCACGGATATATTCGCATGATATTCTTCCGTAAAGGTTGATCCATCCTTAACCATCATTACACGACAAGGATATTCTCCATCAGTTTCAGCGATAGGGACTTGGAAGTCATTAGCTCCAAGCTCCGAGAGTTTAACGCTCTGATAGAAATGTTCTGGAAATGGATTAACTTGAGCATGTTCAACATATTCTTCATCCGTAGCAAAAACTTTCACCCCGTCTTTGTACACTTCATCAATCACCATTGTAGTCACATCAGATAGTAACAAGAAGTCAGCTTTCTTATTCGGTGCAATACTCCCACGATCATTCATCTTCATCCGTTTCGTAGGTGTTAAAGTCGCGGCATATATAGCATCCTCTGGTTTCATCCCCATAGCGATTGCCTTGCGAACAATATGATTGAGATGCCCGTACTCTACAAAGGAATCTGTCATCACATCATCCGTAACGAAACAGAAATGTTCAGATACATCATGATGAATAAGATAATCCATCACTTCTTCTGTCATTGACTTCTCTTGAATTTCAATAAACATTCCGGCTTTCATACGAGCCGTCATGCCTTCAATACTTTGATGTGTATGATCTGAATCAATCCCAGCATAAATGAGCTGATGTAGATCAAGATCCAACAGCTTAGGAGTATGTCCCTCAATCGTGAGATCCGGGTAATGTGTTCGTATATGTCTCAGGATCTGGTTCGTCTTACACTCAGGGTCACGAATGACATCTACATAATTCATAATCTCCCCTAGACAAGCCATCTTCCCCGTCTTCATCAACTCATCGATGTCTTCTATTTCAATCGATCCGCCGGTCGTTTCCATCGGAGTCGCGGGTACAGAGCTCGGAATGGCGTAGAACATATCCGCAACACAATTCGTGCTCGCTTCCATCATCGCATGTACGCCTTCGACACCGAATACATTAGCCATCTCATGAGGTTCAGGTACGACCGTCGTCACCCCATTCTGGATCAAGCCATATGAGAACGTCGCCGGGGTTATCATCGTGCTCTCGATATGCAAATGGATATCTACAAGCCCTGGGATCATAACCCGCCCGCGCCCTTCAATGATCTTAGCACCTCCAAATGTTTCGACACCCCGCTTACCAATGTATAGAAATTTACCTGATTGTACAGCTACATTCCCTTGTTCGAATCTCTTGTAATAACTATTAAATACTTGGACATCTACTATTAATATATCTGCATGCATGATCACTCACCGACTCTCTTTCCTATTCCACCAATACCATCTTGTCCTTGGGGAAAATGAGGTTTATTCGCTGGCTGTTGAGATAAGGCCGATCCATTTCCTTGTTCACAGTAAATTCTCCTAGTTCTGTCTCCACGACATACTGATAGCTCCGTCCAAGGTAAGTGCTCACCTTAATAAGACCTGGAACAGCATTCTCTCTGTCCGCTCCATCCACTTCGAAGAGCATCAAGTCATCGGGTCGGAAAGCTCCTTTAAGTGCATTGGGGTTACTCGTGCCTAAATGCTGAGATCCCACGTATGTGCGTCCTTTAAGCGTCAGATGAATTTCACCATTGTCATTACTTCTAGATTCAAAAGGAAGGAAGTTGTTAAATCCTATAAACTTCGCGACAAATTCAGTTGCCGGATATTTAAAAATCGTAGAGGGCATATCTAATTGTTCAATATTTCCCTTGTTCATGATTGCCACTTGATCTGAGATCGAGAAGCATTCCTCTTGATCATGGGATACATAGACCGTGGTAATGCCCAGTTCCTGTTGGATTCGTCGAATCTCAACTCTCATATCTACACGCAGATTAGCATCCAGATTACTAAGCGGTTCATCGAACAATAGTAAGTCCGGTTCAATCACCAAAGCTCTTGCAATCGCTACACGTTGTCTTTGTCCACCTGATAATTCCTGTGGGAAGCGTTTCTCAAATCCAATCATTCTAACGGTTTCCAGAATATGCATGGCACGTTTCTTAATCTCATCATCCTTCACTTTGCGTAATCGCAAACCAAAGGCTACGTTATCGTAGACGGAGAGGTGAGGAAACAGCGCATAGCTCTGAAATACGAATCCGAAGTTACGTTTGTTCACAGGAACTCGCGTGTAATCATTACCCCCGAATAAGAACTTCCCATCCTTAGCTTCCAGAAATCCTGCAATAAGACGTAGTGTTGTCGTTTTCCCGCAACCACTCGGTCCGAGCAGCGATAGCAGTTGCCCCTTTTCTAAGTCCAGGTTGAAGTCTTCCAAGATCAACTGACGGTCATAAGCAACCGATACACGGTCTAAAGTTAAAAGTGACATACAATACCTCCATATTCATGGTGACGTTACTTATTTCGTGAAATAAGCCAGTCCCATTATTTTTTCTATAACAAACATCAGCACGCCCGTAATGACCATCAATACCACGGATATCGCAGCAATGGTCGGGTCGAAGTAATTTTCCACATAAGTAAGCATTTGAATAGGTAACGTACTCACACCTGGTCCTGTCATAAATAGTGAGATATCTACATTGTTGAAGGACTCTAGAAAGGCAATAAGTACACCCGCAATAATTCCTGATTTAATGTTGGGTAGCACGACCTTGAAGAAGGTCTTCATTCTTCCTGCACCCAGACTCATAGCGGCTTCCTCAATTGAGAAATCAAAACTGGATAAGCTTGATGAGATCACTCGAATAACGAACGGTAACATAATTACCGTATGTCCTACCAACAGTCCGAGATAAATAGGCAAATGATACAATACAATCAAATATTTCAACATCGTAAACCCGAGTACAATTCCTGGAATCAATACGGGTGATAGAAATACTGCATTTAATAAACTTTTACCTCGAAAATCAAATCGACTTAAAGCATATGCTGCGGGTACTCCCAATAGTAATGACAGGACGTTACCAAGCAACGAGACAATCATGGATGTCGTGAATGTCTTAGGAAACATTTCTACGTCAAAAATATTCTTATACCACCGAAGTGAAAAAGAATCCGGTGGGAATTTCAATACTGTACCCGGTTCAAAGGAGGTGATCGATATGATCAGAAGCGGGCCCAGCAGAAAAACAAAGACCAACAGACTGAATACGCCAAGTCCTACATTCTTGTTCTGCATTTCCTTCTACCCCTTCGGATTTAATTTCTTGGCCACTTTATTCATAGAAGCCACAACCACAAAGGTAATCACGATCATAATGGTTGCTATTACTGAAGCTAAGTACCAATCATTCAACGTCATCGCATTCTGATATAGGAATGTCGCAATGACCCGTTGCTTACCTCCAAGAAGTGCTGGTGTAGTATAGGCAGTAAGGCTACCCACAAATACCAGAATACTACCGATAATTAGTCCCGGCATGGCCAAAGGAATCACCACTTTACGGAAAGCTGTGAGTCTAGATGCACCGAGGCTCTGAGCTGCCGTCAATAGATCACCGTCAATATTCTCTAGAACACCCACTAAGGAAATAATCATCATAGGTAGGAATAAATGCACGAGACCGATCATCATAGCTATGGGCGTATACATGATCGTTAATGGACTATCTATCAAGCCTGTCCAGACTAAGAAATTATTAAGAATCCCCTTCCGCCCAAGGATAATCATCCAGCTAAAGGAGCGAACTACGGGACTTGTGAGCAATGGAAAAATCGCGAGTGCAAGTAGAACCCCCTTCTTCCGAGGCGCTTTTTTCGAAATATAATACGCCACAGGAAATCCAAGAATAATACTCACAATCGTACATACAACACTCACTTCTAATGTGGTTAACATGATCTTGAGGAAGTAAGGATCTTTGAAGAATTGGGTATACCCTTCGATCGTAAAATTTCCTTGTTGAAAAAAAGTAGATCCGATGGTAAGTATAATCGGGACAATCATGAACACCATCAGAAAGAGTAGGCCCGGTAGCAGCAGCCAATATAAATAAGTTTTCTTCATGTATTTAGCTCCTGTTCCGATGAAACATTATCTGTTTAAGGTTTCTATAAACAATTGTAAGAATGCTTCACTATCTACTTCGATACATACGTTCATATTCGATGGCTTAAGCAGGCGTTCATTGAAGTCGCAGACCGTCTGACCATCACACAATTCGCTACGTGTCTCAATATCCACATAATAAGATTTCGTAGTTACGAGTCCACTATAAAGTGCAACTCCTACAGCTAGGGGATCATGAAGCAGGCTAGCACGAATCCCTTCATGACGTCTTGCATATCGATCCATATAATCATTTAGACTTACACTTACATAATCCTTGATCGAAGGATTCGTCAGTTGGGCTATATGATCATCGGTGAAAAGTACCTTACTTGTAACATCCAGACCAACCATGGTCAGCTTCTTGAATCCAGCTTGAAATACAATCCGAGCCGCTTCAGGATCTGCATACATGTTAAACTCCGCTACAGGAGTAATATTACCTCTCGCGTTGACTACTCCACCCATGAACACAACCTCATCTACGAGTTCTGGAAGCTCCGCGCATTTGCGCAGAGCCAAAGCCAGATTCGTAAGAGGTCCCGTCATGATCAATGTCATGGACCCAGGATTCTCTTTTACCGTACGAATGATAAAATCCGGTGCGAATCCTTCGGCAGGCTTATTCGAGGGTGTCATCTCTTTTAAAGCTCCACCCAATCCATCAATGCCATGCACATCATGCTCAAATCTGGGTTCTCGCATCAATGGACAGAACGCACCTTGCACAACTGGAATGTCCTGCGTACCAATCAACTCAAGTATTTTGCATGTATTGTTTGTTGCCTTCTGGAGAGAAACATTTCCGCTAACGGTCGTAATCCCTACGATATCAGCCATCCCACCCTTAACGGCAAGTAGGATTCCTAATGCATCATCTATACCTGTATCTACATCAAGAATTGTTTTACGCATTCTTTTATCGTCTCCCATTCGACAGATTCGGACTTATTGAGCTAATTCACGGTTCCAACGGTCTGTCCATGTCTTGATATTGTCATTCACAAACTTCATATCTAATTTCAATAGATGATTAACAATATCCGCACCATAAGTAACTCCTACTGCTTCTTCTGCAGTCAGAACTACTTCGGTATTTACTGGAGAATCAACTTTGTTCTTCGCTGACTTCTCTTGGACTTCTTTACTCAGATGCCAGTTAATAAATTCTTCAGCTAACTCTTTATTCTTGCTGCCTTTAACAATGTTTACTGTGTTCATAACCGCATAAGAACCTTCTTTAGGAGAGACGAATACAGCATCAGGAACCGCTGCTTTCAAATCCTTCATATACATTTCCATAATCGGTCCACCAGCAATCTCTTCCTGGGAGAACATATTGACGAACTCCGACGTTTGACCATAATATTTCACAACACCTGGGTTCAACGCTTTAAGTTTCGCAAATGCTGCATCTTCGTTAAATCCTTTGCTTCCTGCAACCATCGACGCTGCATTAACAAACATCGGACCTGCTGTAGTTGTAATATTCGGAGTGGTTACGTTATTTTTAAATTCATCACTCCATAGATCATTCCATGAAGTAACAGGTTGTTTGATTAATTTAGGATTGTACGCAATTCCAAGACGTCCAATGGTAAAGGCTGGGCCGTATTCTTCACCTAGTGGTGCTTTGGCAATATCATAAATTTGTCCCACATTAGGGATTTTACTACGATCTATTTGCTCAAAAAGATCTTCATTAATAGCTTGCTGCGCATAATAATCAGACAAATACACAACATCTACATTCCCGCTACCTTGGCGAATCTTATTCAATCGTTCTGCATTATTCCCAATTTCAGTCACAATCTTCACATGATGTTCTTTCTCAAAAGGGGCATACACTTCTTTATTAAAGAAGTCTTCCGAGAATCCCCAAGTAGAGATCACTAACTCTGTTGGTGCCGTTTTACCTTGACCGTTGTCCCCTTTGTTAGCTTCATTATTCGTATTTGCATTCCCGTTCCCGCAACCCGCCATCAAGAGGCCTGCCATTGTTAAGCTAAGAATGGATCCCATTACTTTTTTCATTTTCATTTCCCCCATATTCATTTTATTTAATTAGGCAATTTCTATTTTTTTAGCAAAAAAAGAAAAGCATTCTTGTTAGACAAGAACACTTTCCTTTGTAAACAAAGTGAAGTGACACCCGTATTTCTGTTCAATGGTCTTCTCCTTAGATAGATCCAAGGAAAAAATCCTACTTATAACAATCATTATCTACTCATGTAATATAACGTTAGTCACTGCCCATTGCGTTGTACCATCATAATCACGAAGTACAACTTCAATTGAAAGCCCAAGTTCCTCTTCTAACTTCTCACGAAGTCTCTTCTTATATAAGAGAGACATTCGGAAGTCGACTTCCAGCTTCAAGCCAGGAGCTTCGCCTTCCAATGCAGCCGATCTAGGAGACCGACGATGCTTCGCATAAAGAGTCACGTGATTCTCTTCAATAGATATTCTTAGTAACGTGGTTCCAAACCCAAACAGTTCCTTTGAAATCTCATTATAAATATGAGAAATCCTCTTCTTGCTCTCATTACTATCCAAAAGCGTCATTTCATCACCTTCAAGAGAACTTTTGTGTAGAGAAACATCGTTTCATTTCTCATTGAATAACGTCTCCTTAGATAAGTGTATTTATCTCAACAAAAATTATTATACATAAATTAAGCCACTCAAGCAAGGAAAAACCCATAATTTTATCGATTTTAAGAGCAGAACACGAACTATTAATTTAATTAAAATGTTAATATTCGGATTTATGTGATATCTATATCCTTTAATATGAATCATAATAATTACGCACCTCCCCACTACGTTCACGTATGATAACACCTGCATCGGGATACTCTAAAAAGTGTCAAAGCCTATAGATTTAGAAAAGGAGGGAATCAGTTGGATCATCAAACAGAAGATCAAGTACGGAACAAGATCAATAAAGACGGAGATTCTCTAGCAGAAATAAAAAAAATGGAGAATGGCGTAGATATTGAACCCGAAGCTGATGAGTGGGTCGCCAAACCTGTAGCCTATAGTGATACGGAGTCTAAGAAAGATTAATCTCCATCACAATGAACAATAAGACCACCACAAGCTTGGGAACTACCTCTTATATAAGAAGTAATTCTCGCTCGGGGTGGTCTTTTCTAACTTTTAGACTCATTAGATTCATATCTACTGTTTATTGATTGCTCCCTTCTTGGTACTTTATTTCCTTGTACTTCCCAGGCCAGAATGCGAATCGACCACACAATGTTGTAATTGCTGGTACTAGGAATGGACGTACAATGAACGTATCCATCAGAACACCAATAGCCGTCACAATCCCAAATTGAACTAACGCTTGTATAGGTAAGGATGCCAATACAGCAAATGTACCCGCTAGAATGATCCCTGCAGATGTAATGACTGAACTCGTCTCTCCTACCCCTTCTTTAATAGCTTGTTTCAGGGGCATCGTTTTACGCTTCTTCCAAATGCTAGATATCATGAAGATGTTATAGTCCTCTCCTAGAGCTACTAAGAATACAAAGGAATACAACGGGATAGCCCCTTGGATCGCATCCGAACCAAGACCATAATGTATAATAATCCATCCCAATCCTAACGCTGAGAAATAGGACAAGATGACTGTCGCTACCAAGTAAATGGTCGCTACAATCGAACGTAGATAAATCAGTAATAGTAACGTAATTAACACAATAACCACAGGTATGACAACACGTGTATCTCGATCCGTCGCTTCCTTTGTGTCGTACTGTGTAGCAGTCTGCCCACTGATCCACACTTTATCGGTAGGTGCACTAATACCTGCGTCTTTCAACGATTGTTCTGCTACCGTACGTAATTCTGGAATATGATTCATAGCTTCGATGGAATATGGATTCATAGACAATTCAAGATCGTATGCAACGATCATTGGATTCTGTTCACCTTGTACGGGTTCAGACACTTTAGACACGTAAGGTAAGGTAGCTAACTGCTCACCCAAGACTTCTTCCTTACCCTCTGTATCGACCATGACCTTCACAGGGGCTAACTCACCAGGTGAGAACTGTTTACCAATCCGGTCGAACCCTTCCCTTGAAGCCATATCTTTTGGAAAAGAAGACATAATGTCATAGGTTGTTTTCACTTGTGTTGAGAAAACAGCCAAACCTCCGAGAATAATGACCGTAATTATCACGATGGTCCAAGGTTTAGTGACGACTAAATGACCCAAACGGCTTTCTTTCGGCGCTTTAGGAGTGGGAGCAGGTTTTCCTTTCTTGCGTGCATGTTCAACTTCCATTTCGTGTGTCCGTGGAATGAATGGATAGAAAGAGACACGACCTAATATAGCCAGTATAGCAGGAACTAGCGTTAAGCTTGCGATCCCCATGACTAGAATAGAAACACCGAATGGTACCGCGAAACGATGGTAAGTACCATACTTAGCCAACAATAGAGTGAACAAAGCCAATACAACGGTAAAACCACTCATTGCTATAGCTCCTGAGGAATCTTTTATGGATTCAAATAAAGCCTTGCCTTTGTTTTTTTCACTTTTAAGTACATGACGAAAATGGGAAATAAGGAATAGACAGTAGTCTGTTCCGGCACCAAATAGTAGCACCGTCATAATAGATATGGCTTGACTATCTACAATAATCCACCCTTTATCCGCCATAAATCCAAGGATTGGACTAATGGCACCGTACGCAAATCCAACAGCAATCAATGGGATTAGCGCTAGAATAGGTGACCGGTAAATGAATAACAGAATTACTAGCACCAATACGACCGTTCCTAACAACAGCTTAAAGTCAGCATTCTTGAATAATCCTGTTGCATCAATTGAAATACCTACAGGACCCGTAACCCGAGCACTTAACTCACTTTTGTTATCTTGTTTCACTTCAAATGGATCGCTTCCTAAGACATCCTTCGCCTGTGCTTTAAGTTCCTCTACCCCATCCTTTAACTGATCACTATCCATACCTTTATTAAATAACACCGGCGTTACTAAGGTACTCTGATCTTCTGAAAGGAGAGTCTTTATCGCAACCGGAGGCATCTTGTCAAATGGTGGGACACTCTCTTGGTGCGGTACAGGGTTAGCTCCCCACTTGGCAAATAACTGTTGTATCCCTGAGATATCTTCATCTGTCATACCCCCATCACGATGCCATACCAGAAGGGCAGGAATCCCCGTATCGCTTGAAAATTCCCGATTTGCTATTTCTTCGGCTTGTACTGAAGCCACATCATGATTCAAGTTAGGCGAGTTATTAATCTCTTCACTACCTATACTTGGCCAGGCAACAGTAAGAACACCTACAACCATAATCCATACTAAAAGTGTAATCCATTTCGTTCGTTTACCGGCAACCCATCTGCCGAATCCAGCCTCTTGTTTCATTGAATAATCCTCCTTGAACCCTTTACTTAAAACTTAAAACACGTGTAATGAACAACGGGTCAGTGTATAATAATTAAGTATAGATATAATTATATATACCGGAAGGTTAATTATCAATTACTTTTAAAAAATAAATTAAAATTTTATCCATTTGGAGGATATAACATATATGAAACAACCATCAAACAAATCCAACACCAATCGTACACCAGGGCGTCCGAAACGTTCAGAAATAGATTTACCCATGGATCAAATGATATTACAAATCGCATCTAACCTATTCATGGAATACGGTTATGAAGCCATATCCTTACAACAAATCGCCAAGGCATGTGGTGTAACGAAAGCATCGATCTATTACCATTTCGAGAGCAAGGCACAGTTATTCACTGCCTCCGTAACCGCCATGACAGGTATGGCACGAATGCATACGAAGGTTATTATGGAACAAGAAGCTCCTCTACTGAATCGGTTGCGACAACTAGCTGAGACAAAATTGGCCAAGTCACATGGAGATTTCGAGACCATCATGCGTGAAGCAAGACCTTCACTCTCTCCTGAACAAGTACAGGCTATCATGTCCTCTGAAGAAGCTATTAACGACATACTCATTGCAAGCTTCCAACAAGCGATGGACCATGGCGAAATACGTATCGCGGATACCTTATTTCTTGCTCATACTTTCTACTCCCTACTTATGGTGGGTAACCGCCAAATTCATGCAGACTATAACCTTTCATCTGCCCATTTAGCTCATCAGATTATTGATTTATTCTGGCATGGTATTGCACCTGAGTGATTGGATCAGCAGATATCAAAAAAGAGTACGCCACTGGTATTATCCAGTGCGTACTCCTTTTGTATGAACATCTAACGTTCCATTACACGACATCATCCATCGATTGCGAAAATTGACTGTTGTACAGGTCTGCATAGAAGCCACCCTGATTCAATAACTCTTCATGGCTACCTTTCTCAATGACACTGCCTTGATTCATGACTAGAATTAGATCAGCGTCACGAATCGTAGATAATCGGTGTGCAATCACGAAGCTTGTTCTGCCTTTCATCAGCTCATTCATGGCTTTCTGAATGTGGATTTCTGTACGCGTATCTACGCTACTCGTCGCTTCATCTAGAATAAGAATTGACGGGTTGGCAAGAATGGCCCTCGCTATCGTTAGAAGTTGCTTCTGACCCTGAGAGATATTCGATGCTTCTTCATTCAGAATCGTGTTATACCCATCTGGAAGGGTACGAATGAAGTGATCGGCATGGGCTG
This sequence comes from Paenibacillus sp. Y301, assembly GCF_059445505.1. Classification (NCBI taxonomy): domain Bacteria; kingdom Bacillati; phylum Bacillota; class Bacilli; order Caryophanales; family Paenibacillaceae; genus Paenibacillus; species Paenibacillus sp. Y301. Next base: position 194,120 of record NZ_JCAIUL010000007.1, read on the forward strand.
CTTTGGAAGCCTTAACGATCTCCTCTTCCTTAGCTCCTTCGCGACCATACGCGATATTGTCACGAATGGTACCATTAAAGAGCCAAGTATCCTGAAGTACCATACCGAACTTACTGCGAAGATCGCCACGCTTCATATCCGCAATATTCACACCATCGATCTTAATTGCCCCACCATTCAATTCATAGAAGCGCATCAACAGATTGATGAGTGTCGTCTTACCCGCTCCTGTCGGTCCTACAATAGCAATAGTCTGACCTGGTGATACGTCAATATTCATATCTTCGATCAGAATGGCATCTTCTTTGTATCCAAACTTCACATGTTCGAATTGTACCGTACCCTGTGGGTATTGGATCGTCTTCGCATTCTGAAGTTCTGGCACTTCTTCTTCCTCATCTAAGAGTTCAAATACACGTTCAGCAGATGCTATTGTCGATTGAATAACGTTAGCTATGTTGGCCGTTTGGGCAATAGGTTGTGAGAACTGTCTCGTGTATTGAATAAAAGCTTGAACATCCCCGATGGTAATCTTCCCGTTTGTGACAAAGATCCCACCGACTACACACACCAATACATATCCTATATTACTAACGAAACTCATTAACGGCATAATCAATCCAGAAAGGAACTGGGCTTTCCAACCGGAGTGGTATAACTTCTCATTGATTTCGTCGAAATCCTTCATCGATTGCTCTTCGCGTCCAAACGCCTTCACAATCTTATGTCCTGTATACATTTCCTCGACATGTCCATTCAGATCACCAAGAGACTTCTGCTGTCCCTTGAAATACTTCTGTGATCGAGTAGCCACACCTTTAACCACAAGCACACTTAATGGCAAGGTGATAATCGTGATAAGTGTCAACCATGGACTAATCGTCAGCATCATGACAATGACCCCAATAATGGTAACCACCGAAGTAATAAGCTGGGTTAAACTTTGTTGCAATGTTGTGCTGATATTATCGACATCATTCGTAGCACGACTCAGAATTTCACCATGTGTCTTGGAATCGAAATACTTGAGCGGTAAGCGAGTTAACTTGCTATTAATCTGCGTCCGCATATCAAGCACAACTTTCTGAGCGACTCCTGCCATTAGATATTGCTGCATATAACTGAATAAGGCACTAATGATATAAAGTATACCTACAAACATTAGTATGTCCGTTATCGCACCGAAATCAATGTTTATATGTGGCACACCATCAACCATTTGAAACCCTTTGAATAGAATCGTTGTGGCTTCGCCTAGTTTCTTCGGGCTATATATACTGAAGACCGTACTCAATGTTGCCATTAACAATATGAATAGCAATGTGATCTTTCGGGGCTTTAAATATTGAACTAATCTTTTTAAAGATCCTTTGAAATTCTTGGCCTTCTCTCCTGGCATAACCATTCCTGGGCCACCTGGTCCGTGTCCTCTTCTAGGTCCTGGGCTAGGTCTATTCTGTTGTCTACTCTCACTCATGCGCTCTCCTCCTCTGACAACTGTGAGGATACAATCTCACGATACACATCACAGGTAGCCATCAACTCATGGTGTTTACCTATCCCAACGATACCGCCTTTATCCAACACGATAATTCGATCCGCATCCATCACCGTACTTACTCTCTGGGCTACTAAGAGCACAGTGGCATCCATAGTTACCTCTTTCAATGCTGCACGCAGCTTAGCATCTGTCTTAAAGTCGAGGGCTGAGAAGCTATCATCAAAAACGTAGACCTCAGGTTGCCGAACTAATGCTCGCGCGATAGAAAGTCTTTGTTTCTGTCCACCGGAGACATTACCGCCGCCTTGTGCAATATCGGATTCAAATCCGTCCTTCATATTGGTTATAAATTCAGTAGCCTGCGCTATTTCAGCCGCACGCTGTATTTCTTCATCACTAGCATCTTCCTTACCGTAACGAATATTATCCGCAATGGTACCCGTGAAGAGCACTGATTTCTGTGGAACGAAGCCAATCTTAGCTCGTAGTTGCTCCTGTGATAGCTCTCGAACATCTACACCATCGATCAACACTTTCCCACTTCCAACATCATAGAAACGCGGAATGAGACTCAATAAGGTCGATTTACCTGATCCCGTACCCCCTATAATGGCAGTCGTCTCGCCTGGACCGGCTTCGAAGGATATATGTGAGATTGCTGGCTGCTCTGCGCCAGGATAATGGAAGGTCACATCCTCAAATGAGAGGTAACCACGCTCACGGTTGGTTTGCTTAGGTTGGACTGGATCGTTAATTTCTGGCGCCATATCCAATACCTCATTAATACGAGTCGCCGAAGCTGAAGCTCTCGGAACGACTACAAACATAACTGAAACCATAATGAGTGAGAACATAATTTGCGCTGCATATTGAATAAATGCCATTAATGAGCCCACTTCCATATTACCTTCACTAATACGATTGCTACCGAACCAGACAATGGCAAGTGTGGAGAAGTTCATCACTAGCATCATGATTGGCATCATTGCAGCCATAATCTTATTCACTTTAATCGCTGTGTCCGTTAAATCTACATTGGCATCGTTAAAGCGCTTCGTCTCATAGTTCGTACGATTAAACGAGCGAATCACTCGCATTCCCGTAAGATTCTCACGTAAGACACGGTTCAATGTATCTAATTTCACCTGCATAGCTTTAAATAGTGGTAGCCCCTTTAGCGCTATAATGGCGATGGCTCCAACAAGTACAGGAATAACGACAACAATAACAAGCGATAATTTAGCATCTTGATTGACGGCCATAATAATACCACCAATACACATCAATGGCGCACTAATCATCATGCGAAGAAGCATAATGAGCACCTGTTGAACTTGGTTGATATCATTGGTTGTTCTTGTGATCAAAGAAGCTGTTCCAATCTTATCGAACTCCTGTAGGGAGAAGTTCTGTACATGATTGAACATCTTACTACGTAATCGTTGTCCGAATCCCACAGATATACGGGACGAGAAATAGCTTGCTCCAATGGAGCAAATGGCTCCAATGGCTGCAATCAGAAGCATGACACCACCAATTTTCCAGATATACGGTATATCACCGCCTCTGATCCCTTTATCAACAATATCAGCCATCAATGTAGGCAAATACAAATCAGATAAAGATTGTATAAAGACCAATGACAGCACGAATACGATCGGAAGTCGAAAAGGTCTTAAATTTCTAAATAATTTCATCATATGTTATTCATTCCTACTTTCTGTCTGACGTACATCCACCTGCTCATAGTAGTGATGAGCTTTAATGAGTAAGTCTACCAGTTGATTACTTTCATCTTCGCCTAAGAACTGTATTAATCCATTAAAAGAAGCTTCTGTTACCACCATCGCTTCTTGAATGACCTCTTTCCCTTCAGGGCTTAGCTTAATTAGAACCGCTCTTCGATCATTCTGATCCATCATTCGTTGGATGAACCCTTTTAACTCTAGTTCTTTAAGTAACTGCGTTACTGTCGGAGACGTAACATCTAGAATTTCACTAATTTCAGAAACCCTTAAACCATCTGGCTTCAGCTTTCCCCTCTTCTGTAAACAAAACATAAGCATCATTTCACTAGGTTTGACACCTTTAATTGCACGATGATTGAACCCGGCTTTGTTGAATTTCTTAATGGCTACGAACAATTTCTCAGCAGTTACATTTTCCATTACAATACGCTTTTCACCTCTTGGTTATTTCAAATATATTTAGTTAGGTTACCAATTAATTAGTATACCTATGTATTATAAATATCATTAAACTTATATGTCAAATGTTGCATACGGTTTCAAATAAGAACAAAGTATGTACCTACTTCGTACGACTATTCTCCATCAGTATTTTTTGTGTGAACTGAATCCACTCCTGTGTAGCGAACGACTGATAGCGTTCCTTACGCCATATCATACCCAGTTGCCACGGAATGGCTGGATGAATGAGCGGTACAACGTTAATCCGTGTCTGGTCAACTTCATGGCTGATGGTCTCGGGTAGCAGGGCTATCCCTAAATTAGCCGCAACCATACCACTGATTAAATCCCACTGCGAGCTTTCATAGACGACATGGGGTTGGAAACCTAACCGCACACACTCCGTAATAATACGATCATGTAATGCGAAATCTTCGCGAAACAGTACGAATAACTCATTCTCAAGTTCTGACAAAGAAACGCTGTCTCTCCCCGCGAACGCATGGGTAGGATGGACAAGCAACATTAAATTCTCTTGTACAAAAGAAAAGGAATGAAATAATTCATCATCTGTAGGTAACACGGTCACACCGATATCTAGAAGTCCACTCTCTACATCGAGTTCGACTTTCTTAGCACCATCTTCAAAGATCCGAATGCTTATATCAGGATACTTCTGATGAAACAATCCAATGACTTCAGGGAAGAAGCTAGAGCCAATCATGGGTGGTAAACCTATACGAATATGACCCTTTTTAAGATTCTGAAGATCATGTAATTCGGAGGAAAGATTCTGAAATGAATTCACAATGTGTTGGCCTTGTTCGAACATGATTTTACCTGCATCGGTTAATTCAATCTTTTTACTGGATCGGTCAAATAATATGATTCCCAATTCCTCTTCAATATTCTTGATCGTCTTACTTATCGTCGGTTGGGTTATATATAGTGATTCGGCTGCTTTGGTAAAGCTTCTGTAACGAGCCACTTCCATGAAGTATTGCAGATGACGTATATCCATTATTAATCGCTTCTCCTCTTTAGGTGTATCATAGATAAATTGAATGGTAATCATTCTTTATATTCATTTTACCTATGAAAGAAAGTGATGTAAAATTTTCATATAGAATGAAAGGGGATGAAAACATGATGAATTTGATAAAGGGAATCCTTCAAGTAGCGGCATTAATGGCATTCTCCATGGTAATGAATCCATTGGCTAGCTGGCTTCATATTCCAGTGCCTGGAAGCATCTTAGGCATTCTAGTCATCTTCATCTTATTGGAAGCCCACATTATCCGTATTGAATGGATTGATATCGGTGCGAAATGGTTACTTGCAGAGTTACTTCTCTTCTTCGTTCCCGCAGCTGTCGGAATCATGAAGTATATTCCTATGCTTCAAAGTGATGGTCTACGTATCGCCATTGTAGTCCTGATCAGTACGTTTATTGTCATGGCAAGCACAGGCCTAATGGCAACCATAATATCAAAGAAAAAGGAGAAACGAGCAGCATGATGATCGGAATGTTATACCTAGCGCTCACTCTTGGCATTTATTATTCAGCTAAAAAAATCTATTCCATATGGCCTAAAGTATATCTTTCCCCATTATTAATTACACCCTTGCTGATTATTATCTTATTGTTATCAGTAGGTGTTCCATATGAATCATACAATAATGGCGGCAAATATCTCAGTGACCTACTACAACCTGCAACCGTAGCATTTGCGGTTCCTTTATATAAGCAGTTCAAGGTATTAAAAAAGCACGCCGTCGAGATTATCGCAAGCGTACTGTTTGGTTCTGCCGTAGCTATGATCTCATCCGTATTTCTTGGGAAATGGATGCATTTGAGTGGTTCACTTGTGGCAAGTCTTATGCCACGATCCATCACAACACCTATTGCTATTAACGTATCTCAAGTCGTCGGTGGTGTTCCCAATATAACAGCGGTATTCGTCATTATTACAGGACTGTTCGGCACAATTATTGGACCTTCCGTATTGCGAATCTTCCGAATCGAGAATGAGGTAGCACGAGGTGTTCTTCTCGGTACCAGCGCCCACGGAATGGGTACTACGAAAGCCTTCGAGTTGAGTGCTCTAAGCGGTACCATTTCCAGTATCTCCATGATACTAGCCGCTCTCTTTACGCTTGGCATGGCACCTTATATGATGAACATTCTATTAATGCATTAATACTCTTCATACTGGTGTCTTGAAAATTTAGTCCTGTAGGATGCCCACTACAATGACGCACCGGATTGCCTTTACGTCATTCATATTGTATCGTTATTGGTTTACCCAGGGTTGCGGATTCTAATGCAGCACAGGTTATCACTTGCGTCTTGAAGGCATCCGCATAATCGGAGCGTATCCGGGAAGGATCGCCGGTACGTATCGCATGTATGAACGCTTCGCTCTCCAGTAAATAAGGGTTTGCAGGATCGGTATATTCTGTACTCACTTGTGGTGTCACAACCTTCAACCGGTTAGGATTCCAATCTAACATGCCTTCGCCTGTATAGAACGTAAGGCCTGTCCGATCTACGCCGCCTGGAAGGACACAGGTGTTAGAAATGTTAGCAATGACCCCGCTCTTTAACCTCATCGATACTGTACCCACATCGGGTACACTTACATAATCATGTTGCTCATGCATCACTCGATTCCCGTACATCGCGTATACTTCTTCCACTTCACCTAAACAGTATCGTAGAATATCGACAATATGTGTCGTTTGTTCAATGAACTGCCCACCAGATCCATTCTGTTGTCTCCACCAAGCAACGCCTGGCATGCTTCCCATCCATTGACCCACAGCCATACCTACTTGCTGCTCACCGAGTAGTTGTTTCATTTGATTTACGGTTTTTTTGTAACGAAAATGATATCCAACAGAAGTGATTAGGGATTTGGCATTAATTTGTCTCAATAATTCGCGAGGCAACTCCGTATCTGTCCCCAACGGTTTTTCCACTAGAAAGGGAATACCTCGATCAATCAAGAGTTTCTCGATTTCTCCATGCGCCATCGGAGGTACACAAATATAGACAGCATCAAGCTTCTCTGCTTCTAGCATGTCTACCACACGACCATACCCAGTGGCGCCGTAGCGCCTTGCCATCTGCTCTCCCTTTTCCAGACTACTCCCACATATGGCTTGAAGAGATACATCATCCATAGTTGCCATATGATCTGCATGGACTTGACTGAACCAACCTGTTCCAATAATCCCGATACGTAATGACTGCATTATGCCACCCCTTCCAATTCCGAATATGAAGATAACAATATTTTTAAACCATAAGATACTTTCTAGTATGCCTACGTCAATGCCTGAATTCAAGTTGCTTACGGATGTCATCTGCCTTCAGGAGCCCTTCTATCCCTTCCACTCTTCAGGTAATAAGCTTTGATATTGGCGTTGCATGAAACGATCATCTACTAGCATTAGAATGCCTGTGTCTTGTTCTGAGCGAATCAATCTGCCTCCCGCTTGCTGCACTTTATTCATACCTGGATATACATAGGAATAGTCGTATCCATTCTTACCGATCTCATTGAAGTAATCCTTGATTAAGTCTCTCTCCAGTCCTATCTGAGGCAGACCCACCCCCACAATAGCAACACCGTTCAATCGATCCCCCTGTAGATCAATCCCTTCCGAGAAAATCCCCCCTAACACAGCAAATCCGATGAATGTCTCTGTGTTGTCCGCTCGAAAAGAAGCTAAGAATGCCTCTCTTTCCTCCTCAGCCATGCCTATCCCCTGTACAATGGTCGTCAGGTCACCGTTATCCGTTATAAATGGCTCATAGATATCATGTAAATATTGATAGGATGGAAAAAAGATCAGATAATTTCCTTTCTTCTCCCGTACCATCTGACTCAATAAGAGCACTAATGCATCCTTCGTCTTCTCACGATCTCGGTATCTCGTGGATAAGGGCTCAATTCGAACATCTAATTGTTCGGGATGGAATGGAGAAGGTACCGTTACACTATAATCATCGTCTCCCGCTCCAAGCATATCTCGATAATAATGAAGAGGAGATAACGTTGCAGAGAAGAATATCGTTGAACGAAATCCTTTAACCGCTTGAGCAAGCAGAGCTGATGGATCCATACAGAACATTTTGATGATGACGCCAGTTCGAATAATTTCAGCATAGGTTACATACCGTTCATCATATAGCTTAGAAATTCGAATCATATTTTGTGCAGCAAAATAGGTATCTAAGAGCAACTGGCGCGACTCCAACTCATCTTGTCCAATTCTTTGAAGTTCCAGTTCTGCTTCTTGAACAAAGATCTCCAACCCTTCTAAAAGCTCATTCGGAGGTTCATTCCACAACTTCCGTTTAGCCTCTCCACATTCCTTTTTCAACCGAATAAAATTTTGATTCACCACACGAGATGCGTCATACAAGCGATCATTCTTCCCCTTATATCCTCTCTGAAGCTCTAGAAATGCCATTTTCCCTATCGAGGCTGAGAACATCTCCCTCCCTCGGTCTACTAAATTATGAGCTTCATCCACTAGCAATACAGTCTTTTTCTTCTGCTCTTCGAACAATCGCTTCAATGATACTCGCGGATCAAAAACATAATTGTAATCACAAATGATAACATCTACGGCATAGGCTACATCTAGTGAGAACTCAAAAGGGCATAATTGATGCTTGCGAGCGTAACGCTCAATCACCGGTCTATCCATTAACGTCTCATTCGACAGAATGTCCATGATCGCCCCGTTAAGACGGTCATAATATCCTTCTGCAAATGGGCAGTCCTCTTTACGACAAGAGACTTTATCTTGGAAACATATTTTGTCCTTTGCCGTCAACGTCACAGTCTGTATATAGAGTCCTCTCGATTGCATTAACCCAAATGCTTGTTCTGCAGCAGTTCGTGTTGTAGTTCTAGCCGTGAGGTAAAAAATTTGCCGAAGTAGCCCTTCTCCGATTGCCTTTACGGATGGAAACAACGCTGACAGTGTCTTCCCAATACCTGTAGGTGCTTTTGCAAATAACTTCTGCCCTTCTCTAATGGTCTGGTATACAGCCCCAGCTAACTTTCTCTGTCCCTCACGATAGGTGTCAAAAGGAAAAGGCAATGATCTAATGCTGTCATCTCTACGAAGGGCATTATCTATCCTTAAAGAAGCATAAGGACTATAGTTACTCAGCACCTCCATTAGCACAGACTCTAACTCAGAAAACGTATAGGTTCGTATGAACCTCTTCTCTTCACCTGTCATCACTTGAATATACGTTAATTGAATCTTCATTTGACCTAATCCTTGTTCTTTCGCTACCATATAGGCATATAGTTGTGCTTGCACCCAGTGAACTTCGTGACCTTCTTCCAAAAGATTTATATCCGAAGAAGTTGATTTGATCTCGTCAACCATTAAACCTTCCTCTAAGAGGAGTAGCCCATCACATCTTCCCTCAATAACAAAAAGGATATCATCGAATAGAATCTCTGCCTTGAGGGATACTTCTTTCAAATCACCATCTTTGTAGGCTTTCTGAATTTGTTGATGAATTCTAGTTCCTTCATGGAGCGCAGTCATCGTGCGGAATCCAGATTCGATATCTCCGCTACGATAGACATACTCAGCCAAAGGTCTAACTGATATTCTCACCTGTTTCTGCTCGTTGCCTGACGCTTCCAATAGGATCACCCGTTCCCATATGTATTTCATTCATCATAACATGAATAGGCCTTTGTGATTAGATGCTCTTATATCAATAATAAATGCTCGAAATGATCAACTTAACGTATTAATGTGTTGAAGTGATACAGAAAAAGTGTATAATTCTTAAAAACAGAGAAAAAGTTTCAATAGAGGAGAGATTTTAAATATGACATTTCTACATGTAAGTGAGCCTGATGAAGTGAACGCTAAACAATATGTAAACCGTGTCTTTGAAACTGTGCAAAAAAGAAATCCCAATGAAAGTGAATTTCATCAAGCAGTAAAAGAAATATTAGATTCTCTTGTTCCCTCGCTAGCTAAACAACCAAAATACATGAATGCCGGTATTCTGGAAAGACTAGTGGAACCTGAAAGACTAATTATGTTCCGAGTACCTTGGGTAGATGATCAAGGACAAGTCAGAGTTAACCGTGGATATCGTGTGCAATTTAACAGTGCCATTGGTCCTTATAAAGGTGGTCTTCGCTTCCATCCTTCCGTTAACTCAAGCATTATTAAATTCCTTGGATTCGAGCAGATTTTCAAAAACTCACTTACCGGATTACCGATTGGTGGAGGAAAAGGCGGATCAGACTTCGATCCTAAAGAAAAGTCAGATAACGAAGTCATGAGATTCACACAAAGCTTCATGACAGAACTTTATAAATATATCGGTCCTGATACCGATGTACCCGCTGGTGACATTGGTGTTGGCGCTAGAGAAATAGGTTACATGTTCGGACAATACAAAAGAATTCAAGGTGGTAATCAGGCTGGAGTTCTTACCGGTAAAGGAATTGGCTATGGCGGTAGCTTAGCACGTCCTGAAGCAACAGGTTATGGTACTGTTTATTTTGTAAATGAAATGCTACAAGCTCAATCACTTCAATTAGAAGGAACTACTGTGGTAGTCTCCGGTTCAGGAAACGTGGCCATCTACGCGATCCAGAAAGCAACTCAATTGGGTGCAAAAGTCGTTGCATGTAGTGACTCTAACGGATATATCTATGATCCTGAGGGAATCCATTACGAAACTGTACAAAGGCTTAAGGAAGTCGAAAGAAAACGAATCAGTGAATATGTGAAGGAACACCCTAATGCTAAGTATTATGAAGGTTGTCAGGGTATCTGGTCTATTCCTTGTGATATTGCACTCCCATGTGCTACACAGAATGAGATTGATGAAGAATCCGCTAAATTGCTCGTTAAGAATGGTGTAAAAGCTGTAGCAGAAGGTGCGAACATGCCATCTACCCTTGCAGCTATTGATGTATTTTTGGAGAATGGTATTCTATTCGGACCTGCTAAGGCCGCAAATGCGGGTGGTGTTGCCGTGTCTGCTCTTGAAATGTCACAGAATAGCATGAGATTATCTTGGACCTTTGAAGAAGTCGATGCCAAACTACATCAGATCATGATCAACATCTATAAGAGCAGTGCTGAAGCAGCTGAAACTTATGGATATCCTGGGAATCTTGTTGTTGGAGCTAATATTGCAGGATTCATCAAAGTGGCTGATGCTATGTTGGCTCAAGGTGTCATCTAAGCGTCTTATACACTTGGTGAGGAACTTATAACCAAATAACGCCCCAACCTTAATAAGGCATCCTACTTACCTTCTATTCGTATGTAGGATGCCTTATTTGTGTATTTCCGATGCAAGTTACTGAATATCAAATGAATCGACAACCCTAGTTTTGACATCTACTGACTCCGAGAGCATAATTATGATTGATTGTATTTTTTTCATTTAGAAAGGAAGTCACTCATGTCTTGGTCATCTGTAAGAAGGCTTCTACTAAAGCCTTTCGTTTTGTTCACCATTATTTTATTGCTAAAGGGATATTTAGCTTGGGCTGTGACCTTTGGAGACTTGTTACCTTGGAAAGTGCTAATTACCGAACTTCCCTTCATATGGCTATTATTTAGTCTCGTTGAATGGTTCGCTAGCAAACGTAAATTAACCTGGTATATGATTATTAACCTTCTTGTTACAGCCATATTCTTTGCAGTCATTATGTATTATAAATATTATGGTGTCATCGTGACCTATCATGCACTTGAACAAGTGAATCAAGTAACGGCTGTAAGTAACAGCGTCTTCTCACTTCTTGCTCCTTATTATTTATTTATTTTCACTGACATTATCCTGTTCTTCATTCTTTCCTTTCGTCACACGAAGTTTAAACAATGGAAACGTCATACCGCGCATAAAGGAAGCAAGCGAGTCATGTCGATATTATTTATTCTATCGGTAGTTCTGTGTCTCTTTAATATCCTTCCAAATCGTGCAAGTATGAATGAAATTACAAAGGCACAGGAGATGGGAATCCTTAGTTATGAGGCCTATACCATCTTCTCTAAAGATAAGACCGAACCCATTCCAATGGAGAACATTTCGCAGGATTTGATCAATTCATTGAAGAAAACAACTGCACCCATAAAACCTACCTTTTGGAAGTCTGCTCAAGGAAAGAACGTCATCATCATTCAATTGGAGTCATTTCAGAATTTCTTGATTAACTTGAAGATTGATGGTCATGAAATTACACCTAATATGAATAAATTGGCTAATGAGCATTTTTACTTCCCTAATTTCTATCAACAAGTTGGGCAGGGTAATACCTCTGATGCCGAATTTATGGTGAATACATCTTTTTATATCCCTGCAGTAGGTGCTGCTACACAGAATTATCCTGATAAGCAATTGCCGAGTCTTCCCAAACTGTTAAAAGAATACGGATATCAGAGCGCCACCTTCCACACGAACAATGTGGAATTCTGGAATCGCCGAGAATTATACGAAGCCCTTGGATTCGATAAATATTATGCTCAAGAATTTTTTGAGGACGAAGATGTTGTATTTTTCGGAGCTACAGATGAGGTCTTGTATCATAAGTCGGCAGCCAAGTTACAAGAGATGGACCAATCGCAAGATCCTTTCTATGCGCAAGTCATTTCTATGACAGCACATCATCCGTTCTCTATCCCAGAAAATAAATACAAAATGACATTACCCGAACGTTATGAAGGTACCTTCGTAGGAGATTACATTCGTGCTCAGAATTACGCTGATTATGCGCTTGGATTGTTCATCGATGACCTGAAAAAGAACGGTGTATGGGATAATAGCATCATTCTCACTTACGGAGATCATATGGGTCTACCTATGTATTCTCTAGAACGTGATGACGAGAAACTCATGGAGGAAATTTACGGACATGAATATAGTTACAAGGATATGCTTAATATTCCACTCGTCATAAGTGGAACTGGAATCACCTCACCTCGTATCCTTGAACAGATCGGTGGTCAAGTAGATCTTTTACCAACCATAGCTAACTTAGTAGGTGCCTCGTTAGATTCTCAGATTCATTTCGGGCAAGACATGTTGAACCAGAATTCTAACTTACTACCTGAAAGATACTATCTCCCTACTGGGTCTTTCCTGAGTGACACAGCCCTCTTCGTCCCAGGGAACGGATTTGAAGATGGAACTCATTATCCCCTCGGAGATTCCACTAAGCCTTCAGAAGGCGTAACAGAATCCGAATATGAGCGTGCTCTAGAGTTACTCCACCTCTCAGATAGTTATGTTACGCAATTACCCGATCGTAAAAAAGAACAACAATAAGCATCATCTTCCATCCATAGCAGGTGTCCTTAAGTCATAAGAAAATGGCTAAGGACACCCTTTTTTATTCCATCCCTCAGCATTTCACGTCTTTCCACCCCTAAAAAACATATAACTAAATAATAACGAATTTTTACGGTAACGTTTTCTTTTATGACAAAATTTTATTTACTTTTATTAAATATTCAATTATGTCTTGATATTTAACGGAAATAGGATTATAACAAAAGTAGCTAATTTAAATAACAAAACGAAAACAAAAATTAAATTTTCTCTGAAAAGAAAGGAATATGCCACATGAAAACTTTATCACTAACAGGAATTTGGCAACTTCAAGACAATCTCGGACTTTCAATGCAGGAGGTTCAGGTACCCGGGTCAGTATATACCGATCTACTTCAAGCCGGAATAATTGAGGATCCTTACTATCGTGACAATGAACAGAATGCTAAGGACGTTATGCGTCAAGAGTATCGCTACTCGCGTAGCTTTGACGTATCTGAAGATCTTTATCAAAACGATTGCTTAGAATTAGTATGTGAAGGACTAGATACACTTGCAACCGTTCACATGAATGGCCAGATTGTAGCCCATACAGATAATATGCACCGTACCTATAAACTTGACGTTAAACCCTTCATCCAACTTGGTATGAATGAAATCATTATCTATTTCCATAACACACTTGAATATATCGCACAGAAACAAGAGGCATCCCATATGTGGGGTGTAGAACACGCGGTTGATGGATTTCCTCACATTCGTAAAGCCCATTCCAGCTACGGATGGGATTGGGGTCCACAATTACCTGATGCCGGAATCTGGCGAGATATTTATATAAACGCGTATAACACAGGACGGATTCAAGATGTATATATGACTCAACATCACACGCAGGAGCAAGTCGAACTAGAAATTCGCCTTGAGCTTGCATCATGGAAAGCGCAACAGTTGAATGTTGAAGTATCCGTTACAACACCTGATGGCTCGATCATTCGTTCTAGAAATCAAGCTGAGCATGGTATCCAGAATTTGATGATGACCATCGACAACCCACAACTCTGGTGGCCTAATGGCTATGGCGATCAACCTCTCTATAACGTTGTCATTGGACTCTTTGATGGAGACATTCAAGTCGATCAACAAGATTACACCATAGGATTACGGACAATCCGCGTTAAACAAGAACCTGACACATGGGGCGAAACGTTCGAATTCGAGATCAATGGTGTCTCCATATTTGCTATGGGTGCCAATTATATTCCTGAAGATAACCTATTGCCTAGAACGTCCGTAGCTAAGACGGAAGGTCTTATTCGTGACTGTATTGAGGCGAATTTTAACTGTATTCGCGTTTGGGGTGGTGGCATTTATCCAGATCAATCTTTCTACGATCTGTGTGACTGCTACGGGCTCATTGTATGGCAAGACTTCATGTTCGCTTGCGCGGTATATGATTTGTCAGAGGAATTCGCAGCCAACATCAAACAAGAAGCGATCGATAATATTCAACGTCTACGTCATCACGCTTCTCTAGGAATGTGGTGTGGCAATAACGAGATTGAATCCGCCATTGTGGATTGGGGTTTCCCGAAGACCGATAAGATGAAAGAAGATTATATTAAACAATTCGAGGTACTCCTTGCAGACGTAGCTGCACAATACGATCCTAACACCTTCTATTGGGCTTCTTCACCCTCTTCCGGTGGTAGCTTTGATAATCCAAGCGATGAGAACAGAGGCGACGCCCATTACTGGGATGTATGGCATGGCCTGAAGCCATTTACTGACTATCGCTCGTTCCACTTCCGATTCTGTTCTGAATTCGGTTTTCAATCTTTCCCAAGCTTGAAGACGATTGAGAGTTTCACTGAACCTGAAGACAGAAATATCTTCTCCTATGTCATGGAACGACATCAGAAGAATGATGGTGCGAACGGCAAAATCATGTACTACTTAGCTCAGAATTTCAAATATCCTAAGGATTTCTCATCCCTTATTTATGCTTCCCAACTATTACAGGCAGAAGCGATGAAATACGGAGTAGAACATTGGAGACGTAATCGTGGTCGCTGTATGGGAGCCATCTACTGGCAACTGAATGACTGTTGGCCGGTGGCTTCTTGGTCGAGCATCGATTACTACGGTCGTTGGAAGGCACTTCATTATTTCGCCAAAAGATTCTTCTCACCTATACTTCTCTCCGCTTGCGAAAAAGGTAAGAAAGTATCCCTTCATGTATCCAATGAAACGATGAATTCCTTCCAAGGAACCCTGTCTTGGAGACTTCGTAGCACGACATCAGGATTAGACCAACAAGGGTCTCAACAGGTTGACGCACATTCACTCAGTTCTACATCTGTGGTTGAACTTGACTTCTCCTCACATCTAACGGAGGAAGAGATGCGCTCTGCTTATCTAGAATATCGCTTAGTGAATACGTCAGACGATGTTGTAAGTGAAAGTGTCCTTATTTTCACTGTCGCCAAACACTTCCACTTAAAACCGGTAACGATAGCTACCGAATGGACTGAGCAAGAATCGACATTTGAGCTTACATTAACATCTCCGCAACTTGCGAAGTACGTGGAATTAGAATTCGCTGAACTAGATGTCAAATGGAGTGACAATTATTTCGACTTATGTCCGGATCAGGTGAAGAAGGTAACTTTGCGTAAAGATCGATTGCCATCATCTGTAACCCTGGAGACACTTCAATCGACCCTCTACATTCGTAGTGCTGTAGATATGGCAGAGTAACACAAGAATTAGTTACAGCCCTAAGAAAGAGGGAGACATATGAATAGTCTAAATGAATTTGTCGGTGGAATGACATGGGGGTTCACTGGCATTCGAGGCACTTGGAATAATCCAAGTGCTGAACATTCCATGGAGGAAATGGCCCGTACGTTAGGTGTGAATTGGACCACGATCGCTTTCTCAGCCCTACAGAAAACCGCACATTCAACTGAAATTATGTATCAAGATGAACCAACCGTTACGGATGAAGAAGTAACATGGGCCATTCAAAAGGCACAATCCCTTGGCTTACGAGTCTGCTTAAAGCCCATTGTTAACTGTGCCGACGGGACTTGGAGAGCTCATATTAACTTTTTCGATGTTGATGTCCCATGTGAGCCGAAATGGTCTGATTGGTTCGCATCCTACACTCGATTTATTCTTCATTACGCAGCTATGGCTGAGAAATTAGGATGCGACATGTTCTGTGTGGGCTGTGAGATGGTCCAGACGGATCGACGTGAGACCGAGTGGCGTCAGCTTATTCAAGATGTTAGACAAGTGTATTCGGGGATTATCACGTATAACTGCGATAAGTATCAAGAGAATCAAGTGAAGTGGTGGGATGCTGTCGATGTGATCTCATCTAGTGGTTACTATCCGATTGACCGTTGGGAAGAACAGCTTGATCGTATCGAACCTGTTGTTCGGCAATACGACAAACCTTTCTTCTTCATGGAGACGGGATGTCCAAGTCGCACAGGATCTCCATATCTTCCGAATGATTGGGAGCTTCAAGGAGAACCAAATGAAGAGGCCCAAGCTGATTTCTATCGGACGATGTTTGAACACTGCAACAACCGAGATTGGGTGCAGGGATATATGTTATGGGATTGGCCTGCTCAGTTATATCCTCCAGAGAAAGCTTCTATTAATGATGATTACTGTCCTTACGCCAAAGCATCCGAGAGTATCATTCAACGTCAGTATGAATCTTTTTTGAACCTCCCACGACTAAAGTCGCTGGATTCCTACGCTAATACTCCGATCGGAGTAAGGTAAGTAGGCTATCCCCGTAGTCCCTACGGTTTTCTTTTTTATGCGGAAAGAAGTCTTTTCGCTTCTTGAAGAATATTGATGCTGGCATTGTGGTCTCGTTCCTGATGGGTTCCGCATTGCGGACAGTCCCATTCCCGAAGGATAGCTTCTTGGCTTCTTTGTACTGAAATCCGCAACATGAACACAATTGCGAAGACGGAAACCATGGACTCACCGCCACAATTTGTTTGCCATACCATTTCGCCTTGTATTCCAGTTGTCTACGGAACTCAGCCCAAGACACATCTGCGATACTTTTGGCTAACCGATGGTTCTTGATCATATTGGATACTTGTAAATCTTCTATAGCAATGAGGTCGTGGTTTTTGACCAATGCCGTTGAGTGTTGTTGCAAGAAGTCCATTCTGGCGTTACCAATTTGTTCGTGAATTCGGGCTACCTTGATTTTTTGCTTATACCAATTCGAAGAACCCATGGTTCTTCTGGACAACGTGCGTTGTTCTCTTTTTAATTTTTGTTCCCTGTTTCGCAGGAAGTGTAGATTATCGATTGGTTTCCCTTGACTTAACACTGAAAATTGTTTAATACCTAAGTCAATGCCGACTTCCTGATGGGTTTTGAGAAATGCTTGAATGTCTACTTCAGCTACAATGGACACAAAATACTTCCCTGATGGATTCCGTCTAATCGTAGCATTCAAAATGCGTCCATCCACTTCTCTGGACTTGGCAAAGCGAACCCATCCTAACTTAGGCAGTTTGAGTTGGTTTCCCTGGACAGCAATGTTCCCATTGGTCATTTTGGTTGTATAGGATTGGATCGGATTCTTTTTACTCTTAAAATGCGGTATTCGATTTTGCTTTTTATAGTAACGTGTATAGGCATCATGTAGATTTTCCACTGATTTTTGTAAAGAGATACTATCTACTTCTTTTAAGAAAGGATAGTGTTTCTTTAATTCTTTTAAATCTTTGATCGAAGTGTACTTATGAAAATAAGCGCCTTTCCAATTATTTTGAGGTAGCTGTCCATTTTGAACCATTAGTTCGCAGATATTCCAATAGGCATCTTTTTGCTGTTGCTTGCTTAAGAAAAAGTTAAACACAAAGCGAGTACATCCTAACGTTTTATGGATTAAGATGATTTGTTCCTTGGTTGGATAGATACGAAATTTAAAAGCTTTGTGATGGTTCATCATGTACACCCTCTTTGGTTAATATTACCTTAATTATAGAACATATGTACTGATTTAGAAAGACAAAACCATTTTAATTCATCTCATGACTGAAGTCACGAGTGTTCTCAAAATCTTTTATAAAATAAATATGTAGGCGGGATTCTTATGAATATGGCAAATCAAGTTACACCATGGATATCTGACATAGAGCGAGAATTACAAGAAAATATACTAGCTTTCTGGATGAAGAACACCTTAGATCATTCACAAGGAGGTTTCCTAGGCGAGATCAAAAAAGACCTCCAAGTTGTAGAAGGAGCTGAGAAAAGTCTTGTACTGAACACCCGTATTCTCTGGACCTTCTCTGCTGCATATCGAATCTATAAGAATAACGATTACTTGACTATGGCAGACCGTGCCTATGAATATATCATAACCAACTTCATAGATCAGGAACATGGTGGACTTTTCTGGATGCTCACAGCTGACGGTAAGCCTGCAGAAGATAAGAAACAGGTCTATGGTCAGGCCTTTGCCATCTATGCCTTATCCGAATATCATCGAGCTACTGGGCACGAAGAAGCCCTATCACAAGCTATCCTATTGTTCCATGTTCTTGAGAAGTATAGTTATGACCCTGTTCATAAGGGGTACATAGAAGCTCTTTCTCGCGACTGGCAAATCACAGATGACTTGAGCCTCAGTGATAAGGACCTGAATGAGAAGAAATCCATGAATACTCACCTACATGTGATGGAGGCTTATACTAATCTATTACGTGTATGGTCCTCTACTGTTCTATCTACGAAGCTTCAAGAATTAATAGAAGTGACATTAGATCATATCGTAGATCCTGTTACGAATCACTTCCTATTATTCTTTGATGAAGAATGGCATGTGAAGTCTGACCACATTTCTTATGGACATGACATTGAAGGCAGTTGGCTGTTGCTAGAAGCCGCAGAAGTCTTAGGTAATACAACAATACTAGAACGCACGAAATTAGTAGCGATTGCTATGGCAGAAGCTACTTACAATGAAGGTATCGACCCTGATGGTGGCATTCTGAATGAAGCCAATGCTACAGGACTCCTCGATACCGATAAAGACTGGTGGCCACAAGCTGAAGCTATGGTCGGCTTCTACAACGCTTATCAAATGACCGGTGACGTCAAGTTTGAACAAACTGCTCGTAAGTCTTGGGAATTCATTCAGACATTTATCGTTGACCATGAACATGGTGAATGGTTCTGGAGTGTCAACCGCGAGGGTCTACCTAACTTAGAGAACTCCAAGGTCAGTCCTTGGAAATGTCCTTACCATAATGGAAGAGCTTGTATGGAGATGTTGGAGCGATTGAAGTAATACTCAATAACTAAAGTAATGCTTCCGATGTGATAAAAATTTTAGGAGGAATACGCATGAATTCATTATTTAATACTCGTAAACAACAGCTAACAGAGCGTTATGAGGCGCTAGTCAATCGTAAGAATGAGAAGGTTCCTTATGGGAATGGGATATATGATCGGTATCAACATCCTGTCCTAACGGCAGAACAGACACCACTGATCTGGAAATATGATTTCAACCCCGAGACTAACCCTTACTTCATGGAACGTTTAGGTATTAACTGTGTGTTTAACGCAGGAGCTATCCATCTCAACAATAAGTTCTATCTTGTTGCACGTGTGGAAGGATTAGATCGTAAGTCATTCTTTGCTATTGCTGAAAGTGACAACGGTGTAGATGGCTTCCGCTTCTGGGATCACCCTGTTGTGCTACCTGAGACAGAAGATCCGGACATCAATGTCTATGATATGCGTCTCGTACAACATGAAGATGGTTGGATCTACGGTCTCTTCTGCACAGAACGTAAGGATCCAGTTGCACCAAGAGGAGACCTCTCTAGTGCTACTGCTCAGTGTGGAATTGTACGTACCAAGGATCTCATTTCTTGGGAGCGCCTAGCTGATCTTAAGACAGCTTCGGCTCAACAACGAAACGTCGTATTACATCCTGAGTTTGTTGAAGGTAAATATGCCTTCTACACTCGTCCGCAAGATGGATTTATTGACACAGGTTCAGGCGGTGGAATTGGCTTCGGATTATCCAGTACGATTGAGAATGCAGTCGTTGACCAAGAAATTATTATCGACGAAAGACATTATCATACGATTAAGGAAGTTAAGAATGGTCAAGGACCCGCTCCAATTAAGACAGATAAGGGCTGGTTGCATATTGCACACGGTGTAAGAAATACTGCAGCAGGCTTACGTTATGTACTCTATGTTTTCTTATCTGAATTAGATAACCCACAAGTCGTTACACACCGTCCAGGCGGACATTTCATTGCCCCTGAAGGCATCGAACGGATCGGTGACGTATCGAACGTAGTCTTCTCCAATGGTGTCATCGCTCTAGACAATGGGGAAGTATATATCTACTATGCGTCATCAGACACAAGACTCCATGTTGCTACAACAACTGTTGATCAATTGTTGGATTACGCTATGAATACGCCAGAAGATCCACTGCGCTCCTATGCTTGTGTTCAACAACGGATCGACTTAGTGAATCGGAATCTGAACTTATAATTTCTTCTTAATAAATATTATGAACTCTCAATGAAGAGGTGATTGCATATCCTGTATGACAGGATATGCAATCACCTTTTTGTTTTCCTAGGACTAGTAAGCGGAATGACATTAATCACAGTTTTATTTGAACCAAAGACCAATACTTATTTAAATCATCTAACAACGATAGGCGAACTATATAACTATTTGGGGAGAAGATATAGATGGAAGAACTATTTAAGAAGACTACGGATTTCAAGTACAGTTCACTGAAATATTTGAATCTTGAAGAGTTTCAAACCATTTTACCTGAAGATATTATTATTGATAAACCAGGGGTTTTTGCCCTATGTAGATTCATTGATCATCGTCACAATATCTTCTGGGCCGCTGATTCTGAACAGGCATTTATGAATACGTTATTAGACTTAATAACTAGGCTTAATCAATTGCATACGGATGGATTAGAGACAATATATATCGAGTTTATACATCCGGATTTCATTCCTGCAATGGAGGCTGTTGGATTTACTGTTGTTAGTGAGTTTATTGACTTTTGGAATAAGGATATATCAACATGTGTTACTAGCGCGAGCGTGGTGGGATCATCAATATCCATTAGGAAGATTGAGCCTCATGAATACAAACAGGCTAGTCTGATAACACAAGCATGCAAGGATGTTTCAAGGGGTTTTTACGGTGAAGAGTTGGAATTCATACAAGAATGGAATGAAGCGGACCATTCCTGCGTTCTTGTAGCAGAGCTACATAAGGAAGTTGTTGGCGTATGTTTATTAAATATTTACGGATTCGAAAGTGAGAATGGCCCAATCCTATGGCTAAGGCAATTAGCTGTAGATCCCAATTATCACAATAAGGGTATCGGTACCCTTTTATTTACGGAGGGCCTACGCTGGGGTGTAACTAACGGTGCGAAGCGAAGTTTCCTAGCAGTAGATAAAGAAAATAAGAACGCAATAAAAATTTACATTAAATCAGGCTACACGTATAACGATACCTTGGGACAGATCAATATGGCTTTCGTCCAGAAAGTAGGATTGCATTGATCACTATAAAACCCATTAGTTACGATGATCTTTCACAATTATGCCATCTATATGATGGTCTTGCGGATAGGAAGACAAATCCCACAAAGCTAATGGAAGTTTATCAGGCTATTAAGGATAATGATCATTATGTTATCCTCGGTGCATTTCATGATCATGTATTAGTGGGCTCACTTATGGGGATCATTTGTCACGATCTTGCAGGCGAATGTAAACCTTTTATGGTCATCGAGAATGTCATTGTCTCCCATCGTGTCAGAAGACAGGGAATTGGAAAAGATCTTATGCTTACCATTGAAAAGATCGCTAAAGATTGCGGGTGTTACTACATCATTTTTGTCTCAGGAGAGCAACGCAAGGAAGCACATCTATTCTATGAGAAGCTAGGATTTAAGGATGAGAATGTTCAAGGATATCGCAAACATTTTTATTGAGAATACCTTACATGATGTATTACCTATATAATGCACTCACTCTCCCCTTTTTGTCGCATGCCCAGCATTACTGAGCATGCGACTTTTATTTTACTACATCGTCCAATTGATCGCTTTCATAACTTCTCGCCAACATTCTAGTGATAAACAAAAATGAAATATAATACCAACTAAGTCGAATGATCGTTTATAATGTGATTACCATTGCAAAATCAAATATAACGATACTTATCGGAAAGAAGGTTATTTAACATGGATTTCAACCCTTCGTATGCTATCTTTTCCATTCTCCCCATCCTCATGTCCTTCATCTATTTATTACTTACTGGTCTCGGCATTTATTGTTTAATTTTGTTTATTAAGCTTGCTCGTCGAGGAATCAAAGCACTCGATATTTACATTAATGAGAAAAAGAATGGACCATTATAAATGAACTCACCTTATCTATTAGTTGAAATTCAGTGAGAATATACAGATAACAACGGAGGAGATCTCAATGGCTACTAATTATGAAAGCTTATTACCACAGCATGAAACGTTTATTAAAGAGCAGCATATGTTCTTCGTTGGAACAGCTGCGTCGGATGGCCATGTGAATATATCACCTAAGGGACATGATGTATTTAGAATATTATCCCCCAACAAAGTGGCTTATCTGGATCTGACTGGAAGTGGTAATGAGACGAGCGCCCACATCTCTGAAAATAATCGAATGACCTATATGTTTGTTTCTTTTCAAGGTAAACCCTTAATCCTACGACTTTATGGCAATGGAAGAGTTATATTACCAAGTTCAGATGAATGGAATGAATATGCGGGGCTTTTTACAACTTATGTTGGATATAGGCAAATCATCATCTCTGATATTGACCTTGTGAAGACTTCGTGCGGATATAGCGTTCCATTATACAACTATGAAGGTGATCGAGACGTACTCCTGAATTGGGCCACTAATAAAGGTGAGGACAAATTAGTCGAGTACAGACAAGAGAAGAATTCAACCAGTATGGACGGAATACTTACACCGATTGGCAAAGAATTTATTAATAAAGAATAATGGCCTAACTCGTAATCATATTCTAAAACTGAATTAACTATGGAGTCATAGGAAGGAAGACTTTATATGTCGAGGAAGTTAAATGTTTTTCGAATTATTTCGTTCTTATTCGCGATCATTACCATCATCTTCGCAAGTTATAATCTATTAAATCCAGATAGCACTAAATTAACACCACGCTCTACTCAACTTTTTCTAGGGTGTATGGTGTTCTTCTCGAGTCTGTCGAGCTTCAAAGAGAAACAAAAGCTACAGGGGATCATCAGCCTATTAGTCTCCTTATTTGTATTCACCGTTTTGACTTGGACACTTATACAGCACAACTAGGAAGAGCATCTTCATTAACTGAACTTTTCTACGAAAATAGCAACCATCCCGGATCACTTCTCGTAATAACGAATACACACTATATTCAGTGTGAATCCATTAAATATTCGGAGGGGATTTCCATGACCATTCATCAAATCAGCCTTTCACAAGAAACGCTTATTGGTTCTTTCAGTACAGAGGTTAAACCCATACTAACAATAGATTCAGGTGACACCATACGTTTCCAGACCCTAGATGCTGGCTGGGCGTTGGGACCGACCAATGCTGGGCGTGTGAAGCCCTTCCCAAGAAGGGACAATCCTCTAGATCAAGGTCATGCTTTGATTGGACCTATTGCTATACAGAATGCCAAACAAGGAATGACACTAGAAATACATATTAATGATATTATCCCAGGAACTTATGGCTGGACAGCAGCTGGTAAATATCCCAATTGGCAGAACTTGATGCTTCACTTAACTGATGAAAAAGAAATCATACTCGATTGGACACTTGATCCAATCACCATGGATGGATCTTGTGAGATCAACGGAAGTACATATACCGTTTCTTTACGCCCCTTTATGGGCGTCATGGGCATGCCTCCTGAAGTAGGCGGCGTACACTCGACTTGGCCTCCTCGTTTCTGTGGGGGAAACATTGACTGCAAGGAACTCGTGAAAGGCAGCATATTATACTTACCCATTCCCGTAGATGGTGGATATTTCACAGTCGGCGATGGACATGCAACACAGGGTGATGGCGAGGTTAGCTGTCAGGCCATCGAATGTCCTATGGACTTAGTGGATTTAACGTTACATTTAAGAGAGGATATGACGTTATCTACGCCTAGAGCCAACACCCCTTCTGGATGGCTTACTTTCGGGTTTGACGAGGATCTAAATGTAGCTACGATTCAAGCCTTAGATGCAATGTTAACTTTGATGGGCGAACTATATGGATTAGATCGTGTCGAATCCATTGCATTAGGTAGCACCGTCATAGACTTAAGAATCACACAAATCGTCAATGGCGTGAAAGGTGTCCATGCCTGTCTGCCTCACGGGGCGATTAGATAAGCGAGTAGAAAACGATAACGCATCATTTTATTAAATGACTTAAACCAGAAAGGAGATTACCTAATTGACCATTGTTTGGGGGAATATTTTTATATCACTCATTCCTATCGCCTTAGTAATATTATTCTTTTTTAGCCTATATAAATTTGCTCGACGAATGATGATACACACTCAGACAACCGAGGAAATCTTAAGGACGTTAGTACGGATAGAGAATAAGTTAGATTCGGACACTATAAGGATGAATCAGGATTGAACTATCTCGAGTGTTTTTTTGGGGACAATTATGTGATAACTGGAATTTTTCCTGTTATACGTGCGATATCCGAAAATTGTTGATGGAGCTTCGTTTATTTATAGAATTATGTATTTATTAGCCATAACGTGTCTTGCCTTAGATGGATATGACTTCATAGAAATTGCTGATCTTCCTAGAGAGACAATTACGACTTTAAAAACCTCTCATATACATGTCTATTTGTTAAATATGTGTGAAAATTTGTCTTATTTTGTATCCAACTGAGGATAGTATTTACTATTTACTATTTATTACTTTCAAAGATGTGCTAAAATTAAGCGCGTCTTTTATTTTGCCTATTTTTATTTATATATATTATACCAACTCATTATGAGGAGTCTTGAAATTGAAGAAAGCTTGGCACGTATTTGTAATTATTTTTGGTTCATTACTTATTTCTATGGGGTACAATTTGTTTCTAGTAGCCCACGGATTGTTGTCTGGAGGGGTAACTAGTCTTGCATTGATCCTGAATTACTTAACCAGTGTAAATATGCTTATATTTTACTTAGGTATCAATATTCCACTATTAATTGTAGGTTGGTTCATGCTAGGACGAAGATTTATTAGCTATAGTATTTTATCCGTCGTAGCTACCACTCTATTCCTACACTATATACCTGTGGTAACATCAGCAACCGACCCTTTACTAGCCGCTATATATGCAGGGGTGCTGACTGGAGCTGGTAGTGGCATCTGTCTGAAGGTCGGTGGCTCCTCTGGGGGATTTGATATTTTAGCAGCAATCATAAGTCGGTTTAAGGACGTGTCCATCGGTAATATACTAACGATATTAAATGCATTAATTGTATTTCTATTAGGGTATACTTCTAACGACTGGAATATCGCCTTAGCATCTGCATTAAGTTTATTTATTTCCGGTAGGGTCCTGAACTTCATACACACGGAGCACGAGAAGGTTACGGTATACATCATTACTAGCAAACCTACAGAGATCATTGCTGAGTTATTTAAAGTGCATAGAAGAGGGATTACCAAGCTATCCTATGAGGGTGCCTATTCTTCTGCTCAGGGTGTAATGTTAATGACTGTAGTAACTCGCTATGAACTTATTGAGGTTAAGGATGCTATTAAAAAAATAGATGATCATTCCTTTGTTAATGTCACTCAAACACTCGAAATTATGGGTAACTTTCATAAAAGATCACACGTAAGTTAAGTAATCTAGTATCTAACAAGCACCGGGGCATACTATGACCTCGGTGCTTTTTTCATTCGATTATCTACTTTAGAGCATGAACCTCCTTCTCACTAAACACCTCCTGCATAAGGTCGGAGAATCCATTCATATCAATATGATGTTCCTCAAATTCAGGGCAAGCGTTTCTGAAACCTTGAACTTTAACGACTTCCTTCACTTCACCCGATCTAAGCTACTCAATGCCTGCAAGGCGTGCACACTAAAAATGATCATTCATTTACATACCAGGATATTCGCCTAGCACATTTTTCTCAATAGCGAAATAAGATACCTTTGTTAACACTCAGAGGAGGCATATACCTATGAATAAAAAGCTTACAAGAAAAAGTAAAATAACAAGACCACAAACGCATGTGCATGAATTTGAAGGTAGCACTAAATTAGCAGAGGAAGGGGCGGATCGACACAATCATCGCTTCGCTGGTGTTACCGGTCAAGCGATCCGGGTAGGGAACAGTCATATTCATGAAATTGATCTCACACATACCGACTTCTTGAATCATTTTCATAATCTCAAAAAAATTAGAACCGGACGTGCAATTCCAGTTGGAAATGGAAAACACGTTCACTTCGTAACAGGATCAACTACACTTAATGACGGTCATGTACATCAATTCAATTTCGCTACATTAATTCAGCAACCTCTAGTTTAGACTTTAAAATAACCATACAAATAGAAACGGCAATGCCGTCCTTTCTCAAAGACGGCACTCGTTTCAGCGGAAATATAAAACAGCTCTGCCACATTCATGAGTGTCAGAGCCATTCTCTTTGTTCACATACATATATATTCTAACTACTTAACTTATTTCATCTTAATCCCAGCCGTTGAATCACGAAATACAACATCCCCTGATAGCATAATCTTCTCCAATGGTGTATCTTCTTTGATTAATCGCTCAAGTAACTTCTCTACCGCACGACGTCCCATGGCTTCTTTAGGTACATGAACAGTAGTCAGCGCAGGTAGTTCTCCGATATTACCCTCTAAATTATCAAACCCTGTAACGGATACGTCATTTGGAACATCCAACCCCACTTCAATCAAAGCTCTCATCGCAGTCTGGGCTATCAAATCATTCGCACACACAAGGACTGTTGGTATAGTAGCCTTCTTCTTCATCTGGAGCAACCAACTTCTTATTTCCCCTGTGAAATCTTCCGTCTCTAATTCATGGAGATTGTACATGGCATGTCCATCATTATGTACTTCAAGTCCATGCTCTTCCATAGCGGAGCGGAAACCGATAAATCTATCCCTGAAACTTCTAGAGAATCGCAAGTTACCTACAAATTGAAGTTGTCGATGCCCAGTACCAATTAAGTGATTCGTTAACCGAGCCATAATATCTACATTGTTTACAAAAATCGAATCTGAAGGAATTAACGGATCCTCATGATCTACTAGAACGATTGGAAGCCCGATACGATGAATCTCTAGTAATAGAGGAGTAGAAATCTGCCCCACGCCGATCAGACCCAGGATTCCGTCTGGATTCAATATATTAATAAAGCTATCGACACTCTGCTCCGATATGATGATCATTCCGAGTCCCTCTTCTTCCAACTGCAATGAGATCCCTTCCATAATCTTGCCCCAATAGAGTGATTCTCGATTCTGTGAACGAATATTCGGCATAAGCACGATGACAGATTGGTTGCTGTTAGAGTGTGTTGCCTTCCGATCAGGTTTCTTTACATAAGCATTTTTTTGAGAGAAATAACCTAATTGGGATGCAGCCTCTATAACTCGTTCTTTCGTCGATTCATTCACTCCACCCTTACCAGATAACGCTTTAGAGACAACAAATTTTGACACACCCAAATGTTCAGCAATTTGCTGCATTGTAATTTTTTTAGCCATAAAATGATTCCACCTCTTAGGAATTACTTATTAAATAAAAAATAATATTATGTTTTTGTTATTGTATAAGCATAACAAGTATAACAAATATACCTCATGGATTATATAAATTTGTTCATCCAATTCATGTATTGACAATAGTCTTTCACACGTATACATTTGTATACATAGATCAACGTATACAAATGTATACATCAATATAAGAATAGGAGTGTTGAATTTGCGACGTCGTATAACATCTCTCGAAGGATCCTCACAAGGTGAACATTCTCCATCCTCACGAACCAACAATAAACGTAGAGAAATCAGCAGTCTCGATCGTGCAGCTACAGATAGAATTCCCAACTCGGGTGACCGTGGACGATCACAAGGCCGTCACAAGATGGAGCATGATCATCATCAAGGTTCCAAGGCTCACGGAGATCGAAACCGCCCTTCCACGCTGGACGATAAAGAAGACTTATCAACTCCACGCCATGGACATTGGGATGACAAGAACATCCAAAGCGCGAAGACCTTTCGACGCGGACGCATCCTTATTTTTCTGAAACAACTACAAGTGAAGCGTTCAACCTTAATACAACAACTACAACAACCTGAATTCAAATCCATTGAGCAAGTCATCAGTGGTGAGTTAAAAGCCGTGGATGAAATCATTCAACAGTTCACACATTTATTTGAGCTACGCGAGATTGAATCCGATGATCCTACGAATCTGTGAGGTAGACCTTTATGTGGAAATTAAAATCGTATTTAAAGCCTTACTGGGTGTCCAGTTTATTAGCTCCTCTATGTATGGTCCTTGAGGTATGGATGGATCTATTACAGCCTGTCATGATGGCAAGCATTATTAATGATGGGATTATGACGGGTGACCTAACACATATCCAAAAGACAGGACTCACGATGCTTGGAGTAGCACTTATAGGTGCAATCGGCGGGATAGGATGTTCCGTGTTCTCAAGTATTGCGTCTCAGAACTTTGGCAGAGATCTACGGAACAATGTATTCGAGAAAGTTCAAGCCTTCTCCTTCCGCAATCTAGATCAGATCAAGCCAGGTTCACTTATTACTCGATTAACGAATGACGTCATGCAGATGCAGAATTTTGTACAACAGATCATGCGTGGTTTTATTCGCTCGCCGCTCCTATTGGTCGGAAGCTTTATTATGGCCGTAACCATTAGTCCCAAATTAACCCTTATTCTAGCTGTATCTGTCCCACTGCTATTTATCATGCTTGTCGTCCTGATCCGTAAATCATTCCCTCTATTCTCCAAAGTTCAGTCCAAGCTTGATACCGTTAATAGCGTACTTCAGGAGAATCTATCTGGAATTAGGGTCGTAAAGGCATTCGTTAGAGCAAATCATGAACGTAAGCGGTTCGGTAAAGCCAATGAAGACTATACGCATATTGCCATCAAAGCAGCAAGATTAATGGCTGTGAACATGCCCATCATGACACTTATTCTAAACGTCAGTGTAGTTGCGGTATTGTGGTATGGTGGAGGACTTACTCGGAATGGTTCTCTAGCAACAGGAGATTTAATTGCGTTCATTAACTATGTAACCCAATTACTTTTTGCCATGCTGATGTTTAGTAATCTACTTCCTTTTGTCTCCCGTGCCAAAGTGTCTGCTGAGCGTATTAATGAGGTGTTGGATACTGTGACAGACATGGCAGAAGTTACAGGAAAAGTAATCAACCCTACAGATTCTACATATACAATATCGAAAAAAGCATCCATTCAATCTGGACAGATTGAGTTTAGAAATGTGTCTTTCGCCTATGATACAGCTCAGGAAGAGCTAGTTCTTCAGAACATATCCTTCCGTGCAGAAGCAGGTCAGACACTAGCCATTCTTGGCGCAACTGGATCCGGTAAGTCGACATTAGTCAGTCTCATCCCTCGCTTATACGATGTGACTAGTGGTAGCATTCTGATTGATGGGACAGATGTAAAGGATATCCCTTTCAATGACCTAAGAGCTCAGATTGGTATGGCTTTACAGCAATCGATTCTATTCACAGGTACAATTCGAGACAATATTCGATTTGGTAAAGCAGATTCTGAACAAGATGAGATTGAAGCTGCGGCCAGAGCTGCAGAAGCACACGACTTTATTCTAAATATGCCTGATGGATATAATACCATTCTCGGTCAAAAGGGTGTAAACCTATCCGGTGGACAGAAGCAACGTATCTCTATAGCGAGAGCGTTACTCGTTCGTCCTACTATTTTAATCCTGGACGATAGTACAAGCGCCGTAGACTTAGGAACGGAATCCCGAATACAGAAAGCACTCAGAGAACTTATGAGCCATACGACTACCATTATCATTGCTCAGCGAATCTCCTCCGTCATCGATGCAGACCTCATTATAGTCCTTGATGATAATGGAACCATTGCTGCTGAAGGAACCCATGAAGATCTTATTCAGAATAGTTCCATTTACCAAGATATTTACCGATCTCAACGGAAGGAGGAACAAGAGCATGTCAGAACCAACTAATCGAAGCTCTAATCAATCCTTCAAACCAATGGGGGCTGGTATGGGAATGGGTATGGGAGGCAGAGGTCCTGGAGGCCCCGGGGGACCAGGTGGTATGCCAAAAGTACGTCCTAAGAATACTCTCGCTACAATCAAAAAACTTTGGAGCTACCTACGACGCCAACGGATGGGACTTATCATCGTCTACATTTCCACATTTCTAAGTTCGGTGATTTCCCTCATTGGTCCTTACTTGATCGGTAAAGCCATTGATAAGTACATCATGCCTAGAGACTACAATGGCCTGTTATGGCTATGTTTAATGATGTTAGGTATTTATATTTTGGGCAGTGTTGTTTCGTGGGTACAATCTTATGTAATGAGTGGGGTATCCCAGCGAACGGTGCTTGAACTTCGACATGATCTTTTTGAAAAGTATCAATCCCTTCCTCTAAAATTCTTTGATACTCATAATACAGGGGAACTCATGAGTCGAACGACCAATGATATTGAGAATGTATCTAATTCACTTAATCAGAGTGTGATTCAATTATTAACAAGTCTTATCACCCTCTCGGGTTCACTCGTCATCATGTTAAGCTTAAATTTGCCTTTAACGCTAGTCAGCTTAATTACGATACCCCTTGTCCTATTCGCGACTCGTAAGATATCTACACTGACAAGAAGATACTTTAAAGGTCAGCAGCAACATCTTGGAGAACTGAATGGATTTATTGAAGAAACTATCCAAGGACAAAAGGTTGTTAAGCTCTATCGACGTGAGGCTACTGAAATCAAGCGATTCAAAGAAATCAATCAACAATTAAACACCATAGGTACAAAAGCGCAAATCGTATCCGGTTTCGTTGGCCCTGTTATGAATGCTGTAAATAACTTAAACTTTGCGTTAATCGCGGCCGTTGGGGGCTGGATGGTATTTAAAGACTTAACTTCAGTAGGTATCATCGTCAGTTTCCTGAACTATTCCAAGCAGTTCGGACGTCCAATCACAGAGCTTGCGAATCAATATAATATGATCCAATCCGCTGTAGCTGGTGCGGAGCGCGTATTTGAAATTATGGAACTAGAGTCGGAGTATACAGAGGATCAAGGTGTGCCTCTCTCCCATAACATGCGTGGTGAAGTTCAATTTGAGCAGGTATCCTTCAGTTACCGACCAGATGCACCCATCCTCCAGCAGGTCTCCTTTGTAGCTAATCCTGGTGAGAAAATCGCACTTGTCGGGCCAACGGGAGCTGGGAAAACAACGATCGTCAATTTGTTGACCCGTTTCTATGATATTAATGAAGGTCGTATCACCATTGATGGTACAGACATTCGGCAATTAGATAAGAACAACCTTCGCACGGAAGTAGGTATGGTCCTTCAAGATGCCTATGTATTCTCTGGTAGCATTCGCGATAACATCCGCTTCGGACGCTTAGATGCTACGGATGAAGAGATTGTAGCAGCAGCGAAACTGGCGAATGCCGATGGATTTATATCAAGGCTTCCACATGGCTACGATATGATCTTACAAGCGGAAGGCAGCAACCTAAGTCACGGTCAACGCCAGCTCCTGACGATTGCCAGAGCGATTCTTGCTAACCCTTCAATCCTCATTCTGGATGAAGCAACAAGTAGCGTAGACACTCGTACAGAGATGCATATCCAGGAAGCCATGAAGAACTTGATGAAGGGGCGAACGAGCTTCGTGATCGCCCATCGATTAAGCACCATTCAAGATGCAGACAAGATATTAGTGATGAACGGTGGCCGAATCATTGAACAAGGTACCCATGAGCAACTTCTTGCGGCCAAAGGATTTTATTATGAACTCTATTCGAGTCAATTCAGGAAGGTAGTTTAAAATCTTAACTATCACAACCATTCCTCTCCACCACTTAGCACATGCTTAATATTTACTTAAAGTACAAAACAGTAATAGCCAATTCTTTTTTCAAAGAATTGGCTATTACTGTTTTTAGCTTTTAAATAACTCAACCTGAAAAGTAGCGCAGGGGACGGAATTGACCTGAAGAAGCGTAGCAGTCAAACCTACTAACCTACTTTTCAGACCACATACCGACTCACAAACGACGTCAACTTATTCCCATACCCCTCTTTATCCGCAAAATAGGCGTTACCATGCTGGGCATTAGGCACTGATAATAGTTCCTTCTCGCTCCCTGCTGCTTCATATAATCGATGTACCATATCGTATGGAACAAACTTGTCCTCATCGCCATGAATGAATAGAATCGGTAGTTTCGACCGACTCACTTGTGTTAACGCAGAAGCCTCTCCAAAGAAATATCCTGCCTTCATTCTGCATATCAGGCTCGTTATAGGAATTAACGGGAATGCGGGTAACTTATACATGGATTTCAATTGATACGTCAATATATCTTTTACGGAAGTATATGCACAGTCTGACACGATACACTTCACTTGATCAGGCAATGGTTCACCACTCGCCATAAGCACCGTAGCTCCACCCATGGATATCCCATGAAGAATGATCTGTGAATGAGTGCCCTCACTTTGGATAATATAATCAATCCATCTCAAGTAGTCCTTGCGATCATGCCAACCGAACCCGATGTAATTCCCTTCGCTCTGACCATGTCCCCTGTCATCAGGCATTAACACATGATATCCCAAGTCTTGATACAATTTTGCGAAGTTAGACATGTCTCTACCTTGTCCTGAATATCCATGGGCTAGAATAACAACCTTATTACTATCTATCTGTGCTGGGACAAAATAACCCGTTAACTGCAGTCCATCATCCGATTGAATCTGAACAGTCTTCATTGGTTGCTCATGCAACCAATCCGTTGCAGCTTCCCATGGATGGTTTGTTTTTTTGAGGTTAGGATCATCGTTCATGAAATCCTTTTTACTTCGTAGAATACTTACGTTGTATAAATAAAGGCTCGTTGCTATAAGAACTAATACAATCATAACTATGACAGTGGTCAGAACAATAACTGCAGTCTCCATGGGGTGAATAATCTCCTTTATCTATATCAAGAATGCTCCTATATCCTACAGCAAGCTCTTGCTTGATCATATTGTTTTCATATTAACTTAGATTTCACATTTTTGATATGATGTCCATTCTTGCGTACCTTCATCCGATTAAAAAACCATTTTTCAGTTTATCCCCAAATTATGATATATTTCCTAGTGTAGGATGATTATTATGGAGGAGGACGACGCGCAGATGGAGTACAGAATCGAGAAGGATACAATTGGGGAAATTCAAGTGCCTGCGGACAAGCTATGGGCGGCTCAGACCCAGCGTAGCTTTGAGAACTTTCAGATTGGTACTGAGAAAATGCCTCTGGATCTAATCCGGGTATTTG
Organism: Paenibacillus sp. Y301; assembly: GCF_059445505.1. NCBI lineage: Bacteria > Bacillati > Bacillota > Bacilli > Caryophanales > Paenibacillaceae > Paenibacillus > Paenibacillus sp. Y301. The sequence continues at coordinate 227,898 of NZ_JCAIUL010000007.1, forward strand.
CTATTCTAAAGAAAAGCGCAGCACTAGCCAATGGCAAACTTGGTAAGATGGACTCAGTCAAAGTGGAGGCTATCGTTGCAGCTGCTGACGAAATTATCGAAGGTAAGCTCGATGAACACTTTCCGCTCGCCGTCTGGCAAACAGGCAGTGGTACGCAGTCCAACATGAACGTTAACGAAGTTATTGCAAACCGTGCGAATCAACTTTTGACTCAGCAAAATAGTTCCGTTCGCATTCATCCAAATGATGATGTGAACAAATCACAAAGTTCGAATGATACATTTCCAACCGCAATGCATATGGCTGCACTCATAGCCATCGAAGATCAGTTACTACCTTCTCTTGCACAACTCAAGGAAACATTCCGTCTCAAAGTGGAACAATTCCAAGACATTATCAAGATTGGAAGAACACATTTGCAAGATGCTACTCCTATGACCTTAGGTCAAGAGGTTAGTGGTTGGTATCGCATGCTTGAGAAAACAGAATCGATGATCCAACATAGTGTCGAGTATGTTCGTGAACTCGCCATTGGGGGTACCGCAGTCGGAACCGGTATTAATGCCCATCCGAAATTTGGAGACATGGTGGCTGAGGAGATCAGTACCCTAACGGGCAAAACCTTCACTTCAGCATTGAACAAATTCCATTCTCTCACGAGCCATGATGAACTCGTCTATGTTCACGGCGCACTGAAAGCGCTTGCCACTGATCTTATGAAGATTGCAAATGATGTGAGATGGTTAGCTAGTGGTCCAAGATGCGGTATTGGTGAATTGATAATTCCAGCAAATGAACCTGGAAGCTCCATCATGCCAGGTAAAGTAAACCCAACGCAAAGTGAAGCGTTAACGATGGTCGTATGCCAAGTCATGGGTAACGATGCTGCTATCGGTTTTGCTGCCAGCCAAGGGAACTTTGAACTAAATGTGTTCAAGCCTGTTATCATCTATAATTTCCTTCAATCAGCAGGACTATTGGCAGATGCTATGCGCTCCTTTAACGATAATTGCGCTGTAGGAATCGAGCCTAATCATGCCGTTATTCAACGTAATCTAGAACAATCCTTGATGCTAGTTACAGCTCTCAATCCTCATATTGGATACGAGAATGCAGCTGCTGTAGCTAAGCTAGCCCATAAAGAAGGTTTGACTCTCAAAGAGGCAGCCTTACGCAGTAATCTTTTAACGGAAGAACAGTTCGATGAGATTGTTCGTCCAGAACACATGATCCATCCGAAAGAAGACTAATCCACGTAAACGGATTCTAAACCTAGATTTAAGAAGAAGACCACCCGGCAGGAATGCTGGATGGTCTTCTTTTTTGTGCCATATTCATATAACATCATTCAGCGCCCTTAGGTGAAAAAAGCCTCCGGTCGATCGAGATGATACAGATTACGGTAACGTGGATAGTTCTTCATGAGCTCCGCATGGGAACCTCTCATTTCAATTTTTCCATTTTCCATAAAAATAATCTCATCCATATGCTCCGCACCAACGAGATGATGGGTCACCCATATGAGCGATTTACCTTCAAGCGTCTCAAAGATCGTCGAGAGCAGTTCATTCTCTGTCCGAGGGTCAAGTCCCACGGTTGGTTCATCCAGAATGACGACGGGTGTATCTTGCAACAGAACACGCGCTAAGGCAATCCGTTGCCGTTCACCACCAGAGAAACGTTGTCCTGTCTCATGCATGGCAGTCTTATATCCTTTAGGAAGCGATTCGATCAGACGATCCATTCTGACTTTTCGAGCGACTTCACTAATCTCATCATCGGAAGCGTCCAATTTCCCTAGCCGTATATTATTCGTAACGGATGTATCGAATAGATGCGGACTTTGGTTCAATACGGAAATGAGATTAGGAATATGTTCTCCAAATTGACTGGCATCTGTACCTTTTATAGTGGCACTACCCTGTTCAGGTGCAACCGCACCTTGGATTAATTTCAACAACGTTGATTTCCCTGCGCCACTTCGTCCCATGATAGCAACTTTCTTCCCTTGGGGAATATCTAACGTAATGTCTTGGAAGGACCATGTACCCTCAGCATCATAGCGATACGAGGCATGATCAATCTTGATATGTGCATCACGTCTAGCCTTATCTACAAGTTCATCACTAACGGTCTCCATCTTAGAGGATTCACCCGTTAGAGAACCATCCTTTTGAACTGTTCCTTTTACCTGTATACCTACATCTTCAATTTCACGTAGTCTAGCAAAAGAACCCTGATAACGCGGTATCTTCTCCACAGCTTCAGAAATAGGTAGGAAGGCATCCATCAGTGGAAAAACAACGAGTACAAACGCAGCAATCATCGTCGAAGCAATCGCCCCATCAGCATACTGCTGACCTGCCCAGTACAACATAATGACTACTGCTACCCCCACAGTCGCTTGACCAATGAGTTGTCTCCATCTCGCCCAAGTACTTAATTTACGATCAATCGCTGTGACTTCTTGTTCATCACTTTCATAGAGCTCAACAAACTGTGCTGGTCTACCACTGATCACCCAATCACTCATACCCAACACAGCATCTGTTAGCGTCTGATACAACCGACCACGTTTCTGTTGAGACTGCTTATTCTTCGTCTTCGTAAGCCACAAAGAGATCCACGGCAATACGAAGATAAGGATAAGAAGATACAAGGCCATGAACAGTGCAAATTGTACATCAAACTGTCCTAATGCCGTTATGGATATGGCATATAACAACAAGGCTACTAAGCTTGGGAAAATCGTACGTAAATACACATCCTGCAGCTTCTCAATATCTTCTGCCAGAATACCAAGGATATCTCCTGTACGGAACCGAGATGAAATAAATAACGCTTGAGGTTCTAGAATACGATACATCTGAACACGCATCTTCGATAGAATCCGCAGAATCGTATCATGCCCGACAAGACGTTCGACGTAATGAACAACAGATCTACTGGTTCCAAACGTTCTTACGATAACAATCTGCACATACACCATCAGGATATTCTCTGGCCGAAGAGCAGACTTAGAGATCAGATAACCTGATGAGAACATAAGACTACTTGCCGTAAATACCGTCAGGGCACCAAGCGCAACAATCACTACGAAGCGCCAAAAGTATGAAGTGATATAAGGCCGCAGCCATTGTTCCCGTCTCATAGCACACCCTCCAGTTGTGATCTAATTAATTCATAATACACACCTTTGCAGGCGAGTAACTCCTCATGGGTACCAATCTCTGCAATCTTCCCTTGATCCATGACAATGATCTGATCCATATCTGGCATCCAGTGTAGTCGGTGTGTCGCTAGAAACACTAACTTCCCTTCAAATAGAGAGCGCATCGTCTCCTTTAACTCATACTCCGTCTCAATATCCAAATGCGCTGTTGGTTCATCTAATAGTATAACGGGGCGATCACTAAGGAATGCTCTTGCAAGAGCCACTCTTTGCGCTTGTCCACCACTGAGTGTACGACCTCCACCACCAATGATCTCGTCATATCCATTAGGTAAACTATTCACAAGATCGGATAATCCAGCACTCTTAACTGCTTGCTCAACTTCTTCCTGGCTTGCGCTCGGCGTGTAGAACTTTACATTGTCAGCAAGACTGCTACTGAAGAGATACGGACTCTGAGGAATATATGTCATCTGATTCTGCCATGCTTCATCTGTTAAAGCAGGCAGCCGTTGCCCATTCAGCGAGATATCACCTGAAGAAGGTCGTAAGAAGCCACTTAGAACATCAATCAAGGTGGATTTACCTGCTCCACTTTCACCAATAATCCCAATCTTACGTTTACCTTGAATATGCACGGTCACATCTTCTAAAGAATGTGGGCCTTCTTCTTCATGACGCACATTTACATGAGATAACGTTAGTTCACTATTCGAATTCCAAGAATATGAGAATCCTTCAGGTAAAGTGACATCCACCTTGGGGATTGGCATGTCTATGATAGCTTGGATCGATTCTCCTGCCTCTTTCCCATTCAAGGTTGCGTGATAATCGGCACCCACCATACGAACAGGTAAGAAGTACTCAGGAGCTAGTATAAGGATCGTCAATGCCGTAACAAGCATCATATCACCATTCACTAGACGAAGCCCCAGACCCACCGCTACAGTTGCTACAGACAACATCGTAAAGAAATCTAGAGCGAATGAAGACAGGAAAGCAACCCGTAAAGTACGCATCGTTGCCTTTCTATACTTATCACTAACTTTTCCAATCGTCTGACTATGCGACTTGCTTCGTCCTAAATACTTCAATGTCTCAAGTCCACGTAAGGAGTCTACGAAGTGATTCGCTAAATTGCGGTAAGATACCATTTGGCTATCTATTTTCTTCCCAGAATACATACCAATTAGGATCATAAAGGCAATGAGAATTGGCATCGTAACTAACAAAATAATCGCGGATTGAACATCCTGTGTACATACATAAATGAAAAGAACAGCAGGTATAATGACAGTTGCCACCATACGCGGAATGATTAATTCTAAATACACCTTGAATTTCGATACACCGTCTAGAACGATTGTTACTAGTTTCCCTGTTCCTTCCGTCTTCGCGAACCGAGGTCCAAGTTGGAACAATTTATCCATCAACTGTTTACGCAATAACGCACCGGTATGCTCAGCATAGCGGTACGTTATTTTTTGTTGAAGGAAATTCGTAAGATGTCTAACCAGGAAAGCGGCTAGAAATTGAAATATATTTTCTTTCTGTTCTTGCAAAGCCCCTCCTGCGAAGAGGGCGGAGACAACTTCCGATAACGATCTAGCCATCCATAGAATGGATACACTTTGCACTAAGGTCAGCAGTGCCACCGCCGCAAGGACGGGTTTAATTCCTTTGAATCCTAAAAGATCGCGGCCCATTAGTATTCCAAATGATCTTTCGCGTTCACGCGTTTATGGAATACGAAGTAACTCCATACTTGGTATCCTAGTACAAAAGGAAGCAACGTAAGTGCGACGATGGACATGACCTTTAATGAATAGTGACCTGATGCAGCATTCGTGATCGTCAAGCTAAAGGCATCACTAACGGAGCTAATCATGACTCTTGGGAACAACCCGATAAAGATTGAAGCGACGGACACAGCAATAACTGCTCCTGTCATCCCGAAAGCCCAAGCATCTTTTTTTCGTGAAATGAAATACGCAGCTAGGAAGTACACAATGACTCCTACAACAGCAACTATGCTTAGAATCGTACCCCGAACTTCGAATACATCTGTGTTAAAGTACGTCATCACAGCAAAACCAACCAACAGAATAGCCAGAGGAATCAGAAGTTTCTTAGCCATTGTACGCGCTCTGTCCTGTAAATCCCCCAATACTCTTAGGGTAGTAAACATCAGACCATGTACTAAGCACAGAACAACTACCGTAATACCTCCAAGTAAGGTGTACACATTCACTACATCAAAGAATCCTGCATTCATATTCATATCTTCACCAATTGGAACCCCTTGGATCAGACAAGCAAATACAACACCGAACAGAAGTGGTGGAAGTAAGCTGCCTAAGAAAATAACGACATCCCACGTTTTCTTCCATACCTGAGACGCTACTTTACCTCTGAATTCAAAAGCAACACCACGTCCAATCAGAGCCAATAGAACAAACACCAGTGGAATATAGAACCCACTAAATAATGTGGCATACCAATGCGGGAAAGCAGCGAACATGGCACCACCAGCTGTAATTAGCCACACTTCATTTGCATCCCAGAAGGGACCAATCGAATTTATTAACACACGGCGCTCTGTATCGTTCTTGGCTAGAATCGATGTAGACATACCTACTCCGAAGTCAAAGCCTTCTAAGAAGAAAAACCCTACAAATAGTACAGCAATCAATAAGAACCACAACTCATTAAGAGACATGATTACCCTCCTTATCAAATGGGTCGTGAGACTCTTCATCATGGGAATCCAAATCATTTGGCCCCTTCTTGATCACACGAACAAATAAGTAAACTAATACAAATGCTAACACAGTATAAGCAAGTGAGAAGGTAATTAACGAGAATAACATGGAACCCGCTGATACGTTAGGCGAGATACTATCTTCTGTCTTCATTAAACCAAAGACGGTCCATGGTTGGCGCCCAATCTCAGTCATAATCCAACCTGCCCAGTTCGCGATAAATGGCAATGAGATCGCCCAGATCATCATACGCATAAACCATTTGTTACTCTGTTCCAATTTCTTACGGGCAACGAGATACACACCATACATACTAAGAAGAATAAGCGCTGATCCAGCTGCTACCATGATGCGGAAACTCCAGAACGTCGTACGTACAGGAGGAATATAATCACCAGGACCATATTTCTGTTCATACTCTGCTTGCAACTGATTCATCCCAACGACTTCACCAGAGAACTGGCTATAAGACAAGAAACTGAGTAGGTACGGAATCTTAAAGGTGAACCCGTTCTCTTTTTTCTCAGGATCTATGCTCGCTATAACAGTCCATGGCGCTGGATCGGGACTTGTATCCCATAGTCCTTCTGAGGCTGCCATCTTCATCGGTTGAGTATCAACTAGATATTGTGCTTGACTATGTCCAACGAGTGCGACACCAATCGAAGATACAAGCCCTATAATGATAGCAATAATGAAGGATTTCTTGAAAAACTGAACGTCTTTGCCCTTCAAGAGTTTAAATGCGCTGACCCCAGTAACCAAGAATGCACCCGTCATAAATGCAGCTAATATGGTATGCGGGAACTCAAGAAGCACCTGTCCATTGGTGATCAAAGCTAAGAAATCATTCATCTCGGCTCGACCATTATTTATCTCAAACCCTACAGGTCTTTGCATAAAAGAATTCGCAACTAGAATCCAGAAAGCAGATAATACTGTACCAAAAGCTACTAACCAGATACACATAGCATGGAGCTTCTTAGATAGACGATCCCATCCGAAAATCCATAATCCAAGGAATGTAGACTCCAAGAAAAATGCAAGTAAAGCTTCAACAGCTAGCGGAGCTCCGAATACGTCCCCTACAAATCTCGAATAATCTGACCAGTTCATACCGAACTGGAATTCTTGTAAAATCCCTGTTACAACACCAACGGCAAAGTTAATGAGGAATAGCTTACCCCAGAATTTAGCCATCTTTTTGTATTCTTCTTTACCCTTGATAACATACATTGTTTCCATAATTGCAATCAGCAATGCTAAACCAATAGATAATGGAACAAAAATAAAGTGAAACAAAGTTGTTGACGCAAATTGGATGCGTGAGAGCATAACCGGATCCATCAATTCAATCCCTCTTCCTTGTTTAAGTTTCCAATTCCTTATTCTTTCAGAACAAGGATAATAAATATCTTATATTTCACATTCTGTCAGAGACTCGGCTAAACAATGTGTGATATTTATCACACTTTTCGCTAAAATCACCCAACATTGTGAAGTTTGTCACACAATATTTAAAATTAGAACGAATTTTTATTGAAAAAAATCCAATTTATTTAAATTTATCTATCACAAAACCAATAACGCTGCTGTGATCTAAAACATAGATTTAAAGTTACATACTAACGAATAATACTAAAGTATTTCAATCAACCGGATATGGACCTATATAAAGACAATGATTCTAGTGTAATCAACGTCGATACCCTCTTATCTACCAGCGTTCATCGTATAGCTGAAGGTGATCTAACTCAGAAGCCTTTAGAGTTCAAAAGTAAAGACAAGTAGGCAAGTTAGCAACAGATATTAATATCATGATGGTTAATCTACAGAATCTCCGAAAGTGCTGATATGCATAAAGGAACAGCCCATCGAATAATCGATGGGCTGTTCCTTTATGCAGACATTATTCTAAGAATCTCGTTCCACAAAGTACTTGTTCGTCATATACCAAGCATCACCTTTATCGGTAGGAACCTTCCCTTTTTTCTTATCCATAAATACGATTTCTTTGCACTTTGAACAGAACCATTTGGTTGTGTAGTATTGCGAGAAAGTCGTATAGGTTGTACCACATTTGCAGTCAACCTTAAAGAATACAAGGTTTTCTTCATAAGCCTGAGAAAGTTGGTCTGTTTTCTCTTGCTCTATTCCGGCTGAAATAGGTTTAATGATATCCACATAGCTTGAGAAACGATTCTGTACCTTGAAATCAGCCACTAATTCTGGATTCAATCCAAAGAACTCTTTTCCGATTGTAGTAATAAACTTCAAGTTCGATTTATAGCTCTCTAACCATTCTTGAATTTGCTTATTAGATAAAGGTACTGTTCCCTTAATACCGCTATTCAAGGTATATGTCATGATGGATAAATTCTCGTTGTCTTCATAATACATTAATTCGTAAACCTCCTTAATGATATCTTTATTAATGTACTACTTCTTCAAGAGATAATCAAAAGGATGAATCAGGGAACGCTTCCTATCCTAGGTAAGCATTCACCAACGACTTATGAAGCCATATTACCCCATGAGGTCCGAAAGGCCTGTCTCCAACTAACAATATTCACAATAATAAGAATGACCATATACATGTATACCCCATAACTGACAAAAGTACTTAGGAAGTGAATGCCTGCGAATGCAGCCATGATAGCCATGAGAACAAATAATAGCATCCCTTCGCCTTTTCCAGAGACTAGATAGGGTTCTGAGAAAGGTATTGCCTTTCTTAACATACAAAATGAAATAACGGTATATACACATACGCTTAATAGAAACACGATAATATCAGGAATAATCCTCCATCCAAATACAATGGTAAAGACAATGCTTACTAATAGGAAAATGGGTAGAAATAATCTAACTAGTAGCGCTTTAAGACTACCTTTTAGAATAGGTGTTACATCTTGAACCGGCATAACCTTGTAGATCCATGCCCCTTTGTAACTATCGGAGAATTTCAACATCATAATCACAGATGGAACAAATAAGGCTGCAGCATAGATGAGTAAATAACTTTTACTTGACGATACCTCGCCCCATTCTTGAGTCTGTAAAAAGTTAAATAAAAATATAAATGGAAATACAAGTGAAAAACCTAAAGATGGATACACCTTCAGCTTGAAATTTCGGTCATTATGTATCATATCTGAGGTAAAACGGAAGAATACCCTTTCTTCCTGAGTGGAACATAGGAATCTCGATATTCCTGTTCCTTTAGTACGAAATTCCTCCTTTCTCGTCACACTATTATTTGATAGTTTCAGTAAATTCCTCTCAAATAAGGGCATGCACTTGACATAGATAAATATAGATACTAAAGGTACTAGTACAGCCATAAGAGAGAAAATAATAAAGACATTCGTCTTATTCCCATGAATAAAAAATTCAAATGGAGCAGCGAACCATACCGGAACAATAAAATACTGCCACCACTTTCCATCAAATACATAATTGAAGTCTACAATACTAAATAATCTTGATACGAATTGGTACCCGACCGTCATAATCAACGTTAAGCCAATCTGCACATAATTAATCATATCCTTTAGCTTCTCTCCATCAAAAAACTGAAGGACAACGAGGTATAACAGGGCTGTTAAGACCACAATAAAGATATCTATAAGCACGAGCTCAAAGAGAAAGAGCAATAAGAAAACAATGCCGTGACGGATCGTTCCTCCAATAAGCGGAGCAATAGAAAGTGATGCCGTTATAAAGAAAAGGTAAATACTGATGTGTATGATTTTGGCAGCTTGAATTGTTCTTGCATCTACAGGTTTTGAATCCAGAATCGTCTTATCTCGAATGTCTAGGAGAACCGATGAGAAGTCGGAAATTAAAGAGGTCAACACCATAAAGATCACAATTCCAAATACCGTACTCATTGTAAATATGAAGTTATCACTCATCATAACGACAGGTGCTAAGGCTAATGTACCTAACAACAGATATATCCACATTGATCGCAGAAACTTATTCTGGTCTTCATTCTCCGGCTTCTGGTGAGACGAATTCCCAATAACTGTAGGCACTCTTCTGCCATCCAACGTTAATTTGGTTTGGAGAATCCTTCTCATGATCACATAGTTAATTCCTAACTTCTCAAATAGAATCTGAAAACGATCCAATATCCTTAAGGCTCTGAACTCATTCATAATTTACACCTCATGCACAATAGAGACGATTCGTTCTGCTATCATTTTATGGTCATGAGATCCGGTGAGTTGGTTGAATACTTGCTCTAGAGACCCTTCCTTAGATTGTTGCTGAAGTTCGTGAAAGGTACCATCTGCTACGATCTTTCCATCATCTAATAAAATAATTCGATTGCTAATCTTCTCTACCACATCCATGATGTGAGAGGAATAGAAAATCGTCTTTCCTTGTGCAGCTAAACAAGCTAGTAATTCTTTCACAACCATGACGCTATTGGCATCTAGCCCGCTGAGTGGTTCATCTAAGAATAGAATCTCAGGATTATGTATAAGACTTGAGATTAACAACACTTTCTGCTTCATTCCCTTTGAGAAGGAGGAAATGCGCGATTGATACATGTGTTTTAATTCAAAAGTATTCATCAACTGTTGTGCTTTGTGGTCTACCCTCTTATAGTCGATTCCGTAAAGTTGCCCAATAAACGTTAAATATTCTTGTGCTGTAAGGCTATCGTAGATATCCACTACCTCCGGTACATACCCAATCTTTCGCTTGTATTCAACGTTTCCATCCGAGATATCCCTACCTAGAATCTTCACCTCACCCTTGTATCCTTCGATGAGACCAAGTAGAATCTTCACCGTAGTGCTCTTTCCCGCTCCATTGGGTCCAATATATCCGATGATCTGTCCCTTAAATACATCTAGATTAATCCACCGTAGAATGGGCTTATCTCCGTAACTCAAGACTAAATCACGAATAGATATGATGGGTTCTTCCGTAAACTCCAATGCTATTCACTCCTCTCCTTCACACGATAATTGCAATTGTAAGTATATAATTTCTATACATGTTATAAATATCCTTTTTAAATCCAGATTAATTAATATTAATTTAAAACAATATGGCTCTTATACTTAAATTAAAAGGTACTCGTAAGAGCACCTTTTATTTATGATATTCTTTCAGCGATGGATCTGAGTATTACACCTACTGACGATTAAAGTGTGACACCAAGAATACGGCAGGTGAATTCCAGTAGATCGTTACTTCATTGGTAGAATAACTATCTTCATGGTCAGCGAAACATTGAGCTGCAGGTTTACCTTGCAAATGTTCCCTTACATAATCATCATGAAGCCCTTGATCGGGACCGCCGGCAACCATACCTGGTACGGGAGCCAACGCATCGTCACCTACGGATGGACGATGATGCGGATTCATCACAGGATGATCTCCAAATCCGGTAACATAACTTATATCTAGCACATTACGTCCCATTAAGTAATGAAGATGATTCAATGCACACACCTCATAGGCCGGGTCTTCGTGTAGGCCATAAGCAATAAGCAACACCATCGCATTGTTCAGAACCAACATATTGCTACCCCATATGTAATCTTCGGATCGAAGCGAAATAAGATATCCATCTTGATTCCCCTGTTGTACTAGTCGATTGGCTTCCTTCAGCCACTCTTCCTTTAATTCGGTGTACAAGCTCTCATTCACTTGTTCTACACCATGTAGTAAATAAGAAATGGTTCCATAGCCGCCCATATCTGCCCAGCCTAATTGAATCTTTGAGAATGTTTCCTTCGAGAGCGCTTGAAAGGCACGGTGGTAAGACTCATCTCCTGTTGAACGGAATAGTTCAGCAGCCGCCCAATAGCGCTCATCCAAATCCTGCTCATCACCATACTCTCCCGTCGTAATATCCGACGGATTCTTAAATCCAGGTACTGTAGGATTTGCCTCTAACCAATTCCAAGCCACTATGGCTGCTTTCAAACAGCTTTCGGCAAAATCAGAATCGAATGGCATATAAATACGTGCTGCCATCGCCATCACACCTGCGAAACACCCCGTTGCGGTAGCAGAGATTGGTGAGAAATATAAATCAGAATCGTCGTCTTCTGGCATCACATCTAAGGCAGGAAAGTTCAATGTGGTCAGCTTGTGGAACACGCCACCGGTTTGCGTCTCTTGCATTTTCATTAACCATTCCAGTTCAACGCGACACTCATGCAATACATCCGGCGTGTGAGTGTCACTCTCTGGTAATGGAACAGGTTCACTGAATGACTCAGGATACAACTCATAGGCAAGTAATAAGTCAGCAACTGCTTTTGCACCCGGACCTGAATATTTACCATAATCCCCTGCATCATGCCAACCGCCACAACCATCTAGCAAGGTGTTAGGTTCCCCATAGACTATTCCCCTTGTTAAATGACATGCTTTATGATTCCAACGCTCTGCGAATTCCTCTTCTAACTCTACACCACAGCGGAAATAATAGAATGCTTTCAAGAGTCCCTTGTGAAGCTGCTGATAAGGTCGATCTACAATCATGAAGGAACCTGACGAACCTCGACCATCCTGCTCAATATGATATTGTCCTGGCTCCTGTATAAGTGAGAAATCTCCTATATGAACGGTAACCCCACTTGCATCATCCTTACGTGGTTCTCCTGTATGTCCATGAAACACAACCTCTTTGGTTGTATTGTTCACGACTCGAAACTCTCCACCTCGTCCCTTAAATATGGCTATCTTCTTGCTATGGATTGGATATCCAATCTGATTTATCGTAATGCTACGGATTCCACTTTCACTCATCTTTGTTTCCTCCCTCTCACTCCAAATCCAAAATACACGTATAATATATCTTACAATGCAGTAATTGTATATTAGATCCTCAAAAATACCTGATGAGATTCCATCAGGTATTTCAAAGGGACATCTTATTTTTTCCTTTTCACAAGACGAACGGGTGAACTTAATTTTCTATACCGCATGACTTTGCGATACACTGATTTATCAGCCAACTTGTTAAAGATATAAGGATCCGGGTTAGAATTCACCTCGATAATCCACGGACTCATCGATTGATCAAGTCCTACATCTACACCAACTTGCCGATAATTAGGATACTTCTTCTTTAATTGCTTAGCGATCGTAACACCTAATCTACTCATTTTATCTATGAGGGCTTGTTGTCCACTTAATGACAGATGAGAAGATAACAATCTCTCGATGGATACCAATTTACCCCCACTATGATAATTCGTTACTATTTTCCCCGGGTGGGCAACTCTACCAATGATTCCGGTTGTTTCCCAGACCCCCTTAGGATTCAGTTGAACCATGACCCTAATGTCAAATCTACGCTTTTGATATTTCAGTAAATGAATGCCCATCTGTACCAGATAACTTCGTTTCTTCGTAACCTTTTTTAACGATTGATAAAAGGAATAATAGTCTTTAAAGGTTCTCTTACTCATTTCAATCTGATATTGATACTTGTACATTCCTTGTGGCAATATCTCTGCACGTATAACTCCATTACCGTACGTACCACGTTCAGGCTTAATATATACCATCCCATACCTTGCTAACATGGCTGATAGGTTATCCATCGTCAATCTCTGTGTCTCGGGAATATACTTGCTAATTTCGCCGTGACTCAGTAATGCGTTGGTCTTAAGCCATTTACTTGTTATCGTGCTCATCCGCTTACCCTTCATACCTAACCTCTCTCCCTATGAATGAAATGAACTGCATTGGTCATGGCATCCTTAATCCCAAAATCAATACATTCTATTCATCCATCTGCTTCCTTGTATAGTTCATATATATGATCTTTGTGGAAATAGAAGATATTAAGGTACCGACCATAAGACCATACTTTTTCTACAGAGGTAGCATATCCTAGAGAAATAACTAAGTTGTTCCTGACGGATAGGAGAGAAGCTATGCGCATTCTTATCGTTGCCCCAGAACGGATACCCGTTCCAGGAAGTGGTTCTGTAGAAATATGTATTCTCGCAATAGCTAGGCAACTCGCCACTAATCATCAAGTCACCATTATCAGTAGACGCACCCCTTCTTTGCCGCATCAGACTCAGATGGGGAATATTACTATTGTCAGAGTACCCTCAAAGAATACTTCAACCTATATCTCCGCTGTGATCCGTTACATTAGACAGGGAACAATCTATGACTTCATTCAAGTCGATAATCGCCCGCAATATATGGCTCTCATTAAGCAGACATTCCCAGAAATACCAATCTCCTTATTTCTTCATTCTTTAACATTTGTTCCTCCACAACCAGTCATTTCACGATACTTAAAAAAAGCAGATCTCATCATCGCTAATAGCCATTCGTTACAACAGAAACTAGCTTCGCAATTTCCACAATCGGCAAAGAACATCCATACGGTAGAGTTAGGTGTAGATATTTCCCGTTTCCGTTCAGCTACAGAAATAGAGAAGAGAACTAGCAGGAAACGTTATGGTATCGGCAATGCTTTTACTATTCTTTTTGTAGGTAGAATCATTCCACAAAAGGGTGTTTCTATACTGCTTCAAGCCGCACACCTCGTGCGAAAATATACACCTGTGCAAATCGTTATCGTAGGCAGAGTTCGGCCTTCCTACATGAGACGCCTTAAGAGCCAGGCTCGAACTTTAGGCGTGCCTATTACTTATCTAGGGGAATTTGCTCATGCCAAGATTCATAAAATATACCGTCTAGCTGATTGCTTCGTATGTCCATCTCAGACCCATGAGGCCTTCGGTCTTGTCAATATAGAAGCTATGGCTTCAGGGGTACCTGTCATCGCTTCTCGAAATGGTGGCATTCAAGAAATCGTCATTCATGGACACAACGGTTACCTTGTGAATCAATACCGTAAACCACAAGGATTCGCTGATTATATACTTAGATTGGCTAATAGTATCAGTCTTCGAGATCGTATGGGTGCGAATGGTCGTAATGATGTCCTTGAACAGTTCACATGGGATCAGACTGCAAGTAAGCTTACGAATCTATACAGACTTGAACTATAACAAAGAACGACACCCCCACGAAGAGGCGCCGTTCTTTATGAAACGCTAGAGTGATGTGAATACGTTAGGACTACCCTCATCTCCTACAAAAGAAGGTCCATCCTCTGTGGAGACAGCTGGAGGTTGTTGCGTGATCGTAACTTGGTTCTGCTTCATTTCTAAATTCTTAAATGCTATAGCCAACATAAGCTTTATTCGATTAATCTGATTCACTTCACTCACACCCGGATCATAATCAATATACGTTATATTAGCCTGTGGATATTCAGACTTCAGCCCTTTAGCAACACCTTTGCCCGTCACATGATTAGGCAAACAAGCAAACGGCTGTATACATACAATATTATCAGTACCCGATTCGATTAAATCCATCATTTCAGCTGTGAGAAACCAACCCTCTCCCGTATGATTACCAGGTGAGATAATCTTCTCTGCCCTTTCAGCCAATTCATAAATAGAATGTGGCTTAGAGAACTTAGCATATTTACCAAGCACTGATTTCATCACTCGTCGGTAATACTCAATACCCGCAATTGCCGCATTACCAACGAGATAACCTTTCAAGCTTCCTTCAAGGAGCTTATATGCTGTATCACTTCCATAGGCACAGTAGAGAAAGAAGTCCAGCAGATCGGGAACAGCAACCTCCACCCCTTCCTTCTCCAATAACTGGACGATG
Source organism: Paenibacillus sp. Y301 (assembly GCF_059445505.1). NCBI lineage: Bacteria > Bacillati > Bacillota > Bacilli > Caryophanales > Paenibacillaceae > Paenibacillus > Paenibacillus sp. Y301. The sequence continues at coordinate 243,528 of NZ_JCAIUL010000007.1, forward strand.
TTATTATTCGCCTGTGGGTGGTATTTCACAAGAATCTCTCCAACCACTCCCACCTTAGGTTTCCGAACAAGCTCAATATCCAGATCATCAAAATCAGCTACGATTTGCTTAATGTTCCGACGGAACGTTGTATGGTTCCCATCCCGAACTGACATCTTGCAACGTTCTACCCACTTCTCATATAGAGCATTCGTAGCTCCTCTTGCCTTCTCATAGGGCCTTACTCGATACAATAATCGCATGAGCAAATCACCATACACGATCCCGAGCAGTCCTTTATTCATTAACCCTCGTGTCACCTTGAATCCTGGATTCTCCTCAAGTCCGCTACCTACATTTAACGAGATGACAGGAATGTGAGCCATACCCGCATCCTTCAAAGCTTTCCTTAAAAAGCTAATATAGTTCGTCGCTCGACATCCTCCGCCCGTCTGTGTGATCAAGAGTGCGGTTCGATACAAGTCATATTGACCCGATTTCAGGGCATGAATCATCTGACCCACAACAATAATCGTTGGATAACAGGCGTCATTATTAACGTAGCGTAACCCTTCCTCAATCGTCTCTGCATTGACGTAAGGTAGAACTTCAAATCGATATCCCTCAGCACGAAAGGCTTCCTGCACAAATTGAAAATGTATAGGAGCCATCTGTGGAGCTAGAATCGTATGCGTATCCTTCATTTCCTTCGTAAACATCACCCGATCCTGTGATGCCTGTTCTTCTGTAGCATATGCTACTTCCTCGCATCTGGAGCCGCAAGGCTGTTGACTTCGTTCCTTCATGGCAGCCTTTAAGGAGCGTAGGCGTATCCTCGCTGCCCCGAGGTTATTCCCTTCATCTATTTTGAGACAGGTATAAATCTTACTACGGCTCGCCAGTATTTCCTCAATCTGATCTGCTGTAACCGCATCTAACCCACAACCAAATGAATTCAATTGAACATATTCCAACTGGCTTGAATGCCCGGCGACATCCGCAGCCGCATAGAGACGAGAATGATACACCCATTGGTTCATCACTCTTAGCTTCATGTTAGGATCACGCAAATGAGCTATGGAATCTTCACTCAGTACGGCCATGCCAATCTGCGTAATCATCTCAGGGATGCCATGATGAATTTCAGGGTCGATATGATAAGGTCTTCCCCCTAGAACGATGGCTTTTTCTCCAGTTTCCTCAAGACAGGCAAGAACTTCCTCCCCTTTTGTGCGAATATCTTGCTTTACTAGCTCATCCTCTAGCCAGGCAAGTTGAACGGCTTCGGCGATTTCTTTTCGCGAAATTTGGAAGCATTTCAATTCCTCCGTTAATCGCTGAATAAGTTTTCTCTTGTCTTTGTAAGGTAAGAAGGGATTCATAAAGGTCACATGCTGTTCCTCCAGAACCTCCATATTGATCTTAATAACTTCCGAATACGATGTCACAATCGGACAGTTATAATCGTGATCCGCCTCTTCAAGCTTATCTTTCTCATTCGGAATAGCTGGATAGAAAATAAACTTCACCCCGCGATTCACCAGATCCATGACATGCCCATGGGCTAGCTTCGCAGGATAACAAGCTGATTCGGATGGAATAGATTCTATCCCAAGCTCATATGTGGCCTTCGATGAATGGCTAGAAAGCTCAACTCTAAATTTTAAATGGGTGAAGAAGGTGAACCAGAACGGATAATTCTCATACATATTTAACACTCGAGCGAGCCCTACAACTCCCCGCTCAGCATTCTCTGGAGGCAATGGTTCATAATCAAAAATGCGCTTATATTTATAATCATAAAGATTCGGAAGATGTTGATTAGTTAATTTCTTACCTTCCCCACGACTACAACGATTACCTGAGAAGAAGGTTGATCCACTTGAGAATTTGTTAATCGTCATTTGACAACTATTGCTACAACGATTACATCGTGTAAGCTGTGTCTTCATCTCGAAACCTCTCATTGCCTCTTCGGATAACAGGGTGCTCTGCCCTATCTGTTCTCGTTCCTTCGCGATTAATGCAGCACCAAATGCCCCCATCAAGCCGGCGATAGTAGGTCGGACAACCTCACGACCGATGATCATTTCAAATGCTCGCAATACAGCATCGTTATAGAACGTGCCGCCCTGTACCACGATACGCTGTCCTAGCTGCTCTGGTGTACGAATCTTTATCACTTTATAGAGTGCATTCTTTATCACAGAGTACGATAGGCCTGCTGACAGATCAGCTACCGTCGCACCTTCCTTCTGAGCCTGTTTCACCCGTGAATTCATGAACACGGTACAACGCGAACCTAGCTCAACCGGTTGTTGAGACAATAAGGCAACACGTGCAAACTCTTGGATATCCATGCCGAGGGTCTGAGCATATGTCTCTAAGAAAGAGCCACACCCTGCCGAACAAGCTTCATTCAGAATGATACTGTCAATGACACCATTATGAATTCGCATGCACTTCATGTCCTGACCACCGATATCCAATATAAAGTCGACATCGGGATAAAAGAACTGTGCCGCCTTGAAGTGAGCCATGGTCTCAATCTCACCTTCATCGATATGAAGTGCTGCTTTAATTAAATGCTCTCCGTACCCCGTAACCGTCGTATTAGCAATGACTGCACCATCAGATAATTGAGTATAGATGTCCGTTACAATCTGAAGTGCCGTCTTCACTGGATTCCCTTCATTACTGCCATACCAGGAATATAACATGGCTCCTTCTTCATCAATCAACACAGCCTTGGTTGTTGTGGAACCTGCATCAATTCCTAGATAACAGCGCCCTATATAACCCTCAATCTCCTGTGTAGGTACAGTATGTTGTTGATGTTGAGCCCGAAATTGCTCAATCTCCTGTTCATCCTTGAATAAAGGGACAAGTCGCTCCACATTCTCATCCGCAAAGGTGGTTAGTCCATCTACTGCATTCATGAACGTTGAGAATTGAATGACCGCTTCCTTCCGCGCCTCAAGGGCTGCACCGATTGCAACCATAAGATGAGAATTTTCCGGAAAAATAACTTTATTCTCACGCAAATGAAGCGTCGCAACAAACCGTTTACGAAGCTCTGAAAGATAAGTCAATGGCCCTCCTATAAAGGCTACATTGCCTTTGATCGGCTTCCCACAAGCTAGACCACTTATCGTCTGTGTAACCACGGCCTGAAAAATAGACACTGCAATATCTTCTTTAGCTACTCCCTCATTAATTAACGGTTGAACGTCTGTCTTAGCGAATACACCACATCTTGCTGCAATAGGATAAATACGCTTATAATTCTTGGCCAACTCATTTAGACCTTGCGCATCTGTTCGTAACAAGACAGCCATCTGATCGATAAATGCACCCGTCCCCCCAGCGCAAGAACCGTTCATGCGTTGTTCTGTACCACCTCGAAAGTAGGTGATCTTCGAATCCTCTCCACCAAGCTCGATAATAACATCCGTTTGCGGCATCAAATGCTGAGTCGCATTCATACCTGCAATGACCTCTTGAATAAAAGTAACCTGAATCCATTCCGAGATCGATAATCCACCTGAACCTGTAATGGCAACAGCAATATCTGTATCTCCTATATGTAGGTGTGCCTCGTGTATTAATGTAATGAATGTATTCCTAATGTCCGAATTATGTCTTCTATAGTTACTATAGATCAATTCCGTATTCTCGTTAATGATAGCCATCTTAATCGTCGTTGAACCAATATCAATACCAAGATACATCCTATCGCTCTTCATCCTTATATGCCTCCCCATCCCCACTTGTTAAAAAAAGTAACGATTCCAATAATGTGTTCTTATCACTCTCTTGAAGAGATGGCATGCCAAATAAAGCATTAAATTTCAGACCGTCGATCGTAAGCCGAATCATCATCGCCGATTTAGGGTGAATACCATCATGCTCCATGTTGTCCTTCCACAATTCGTAATGTTCATGAAAGGGTCTTAGCATTTCAGGATGCGTCGAAATAGCGGCCAACAACCCTGCATTCGTCTGGTCAAGTTCATCAAATTGTGCAAATACCTCTTCTATATAAGCGCGACACCATTTACCCCGAGGGTTAGGATCATCGGACACCCGTTTCATCATTCCCTCGGTTACACGATCCATAATATCCGTAACCATCGCTTCAAACAGTGCGTCCTTACTTGGAAAGTGATATAACAATCCACCTTTACTTATCCCCGTCTCTTTGGCGATCGCATCCAAAGTCACGTTAGAGACACCCTTGCTACAAATAAGGTAAGATGCTGAATGTAAAATGTCCTGACGTTTGGACAATCTTGAAGTGATTCTCACGGACCTTCACCAACCTTTTCACCGTCTGGACGGTATAGTATGGTTAGAAAATATCCTATTTCCCTGAATCAATTTCATAAATCGTTCTCTCATTAATTAGATTAACCGAATATTAACACCCTCATTTTTTTAAAATAGGGCTACGCAGTTAATTTATTTGCTTTAATACTTTGGTTCAAACGGTCAACGGTAAGTTTACAAGCGTTATACGTCAGACAAGCTAGTTCAAAATCGACTTTGGCCAATGCTCCACGATGACGAAGGTTGTTCAGTTGAAAGTATTCTTTTAGATAGGCATTTACTCGTTCGACTGCGGTTCTTTTCTTGTACAGTTCATAATAACGGTCACTACCCCGAGCAGGAACGGTGTATCTTCTTGGATGATCATCGATTCTTTTCTTGAAGACCTTCTGGCATTCTCCATCGTTAAAAGGACACTCTTTGCACTCTTTGGGTTGCGTGTATTTGTTGGTTTTGTATCTCGCGTCATAGCTGTCGTATCGATAAGAATGACCCTCTTTACAAATCGGACGAAAGTACTTGTCCGCATCGGGATCCGGTTGTTCGTTACGACGGTTGTAATCCATGAGTGCTCTGGCTCCCATGTTCTCAACCTGTTTGTAAATCGGTACTAAATCATAACCAGCATCCGCCAGCACATGAGAAAAAGGTAGCCCAGGGTACCTTTCGGCTAGTCCTTTAAGTAAGGGGATCGCCATCTTACCATCGTTAATGTTGCCGGAAGAAAGTATCGCTGTAAGGATATATTGCCTTTTGCAGTCGACGAGAAGATGTGCTTTAAAGCCATACCAGAATACATTTTTTCCTTGGGAATTCTTCTTTACACCCCAGGCAGGGTTTAGTGGAATTTCCTTCACCAACTCTTCATACGAGTAACATAATTGTGCTTCTACCTTCTTCTCGAACAAGGAACGATTCTCTTCAAGTTCTAACTGTTCCTTTAGCCATTGCTCTCGCTCATCCTTAGATTTGCGACCCCGTTTTTTCTTGGGAGGTTCAGTTACTAGTTGGTTCGGTTCGTCTTTCTTCTTATCCGGTTGGCGATCTCTAGCTTCAATATGAGTGGCATCCATGGCGACCTCGGATGCATCAATAAACCCTTCTTGAAAGGCTTGTTGAACTAATTTTTCATTGGACTGCTGAAAAACTTGGGATTTTTGAAGCTTTTGGATTAGCCGCGTATATGAAGCTTCACTTGGAATTCGATCGGAACCGGTAAACCCACAGTCCGTACTAAATTCAATACTTCTATTCAGGCGCTTTCTTAGATCTTCAATCGTTGGGATACGTTCGACGATCCGAATGAACAGCGAGTGTAGCATAGCTGCATAGTTGAGCTGTGTTGGTGCCCCTAGAAATGCCTTCTTAGAAACAACGCGTAGGAATGGATTAATATCTAGCGTCTCAAAGAGATAACCGTACGTATCCTTGGGGGACATTTCCAGTAAATCCTCCAAGGAAAACAAACTTTCTTGTCGAATACTATACATCGAGAGTACTCCTTTCAATCTCTGTGTAAAGTAGCGGTACTAAACACTTCGAGATTTGGGGAGGTACTCCTTTTTTCATGTTCTAAAAACTTAAGCACAGTAAGGCTTTGAATTTATGAAATTGATTCCCCTAAAAATAAATATGATCGAATTCATATTTATCACCTATCTATGCCTACCATCGTCCCCTCCAAGCGTTTATTCACATCAAATTTGGTTCCAAAAGAAAAACTGCCAAGATCAGGATCTCGGCAGTAAATAGGTTAGCATTTGAATTAGAAATATCTTCTTCTAGTTGAACCCACCAGTATGATTGCAAGTAAATCGAACAGTACTAATGGGAGAATGAATGGTGCAAAAGAGGTATGAACTTTCTTATCGCTCTTAACGGAAGAAACTTTTAAAAACATTTTCGTAGGACTAACTTTCACAATCTCTCCGTAAAAGGTACTTCCATACTTCGTTTTCACCTTCACAAATTTATGAAGATGTTTCCTCGCTGTAACATAATGGGATTTAGGTGACATAATTGATGTCCCTCCCTTCATCCCACTATATGAATGGGATAGAGAGGCGGTGTGGGCGCATCTTATTGAATTGCTGCACCAATTTCATTGATCATCTCTACCATCGATACAAGCCCTCCACCGGATAGATACCAATAATTAGGATTAAGATATACGATATGTCCTTCTTTGAACGCGTTCGTATTCTTCACTAAATCATTCTCAATCGTGTCCTTAGCGGAAGTCGCCTCTGCACCTTCTGCAGCAACCACAGTGCTTCGATCCACTACAAATAGGAAGTCTGGGTTCTTCTCTTGGATGAACTCGGAAGTAATGCTTTGTCCATGAGTGGACACTTCGATAGTAGCATCTGTAGGTTTGAATCCAAGTACGTCATGAATGATTCCAAATCTTGAACCAGCTCCATAAGCACTTAATTTACCTTCATTAGCAAGAACAATGAGTCCATTCTTACCTGTTGCAGTCGCTTTATCGTGAATATCTTTGATCGATGCGTCAATCTTAGCTAGTTCTTCATCAATTTGTGCTTGTTTATCAAAGATTTGACCTAACGTGTTCATATTTTCTTTGAATGACTCTACTAATTTCGTGTTATCTACTCCTAAGAAAATCGTAGGAGCAATCTTCGTCAATTCCTCATAAGCTTCCTGTTGTCTTCCCGATATAATGATGAGATCAGGATCAAGAGCATTGATTTTTTCAAAATCAGGCTCTTTCAAGCTTCCCACGTTGGCATATTTCTTATCTTCATATTTAGAAAGGTACGGAGGAATGTTGGCTTGCGGTACACCCGCTACTTCAACAGCTAACTTATCTAGTGAATCCAATATTCCGAAATCAAACACAACGACTTTCTCAGGGTTCGTCTGTAACTTAGTCTCACCCAACTTATGTTTAATCGTTATTTCTTTACTTTCTACGGGTTCTGTAGGTGCTGCTGCATTCGTCGTATTCCCTGCAGAGTCCGTCGTTGTATTCTTTGCCTCTTTCGTATTATTATTGCCGCACGCAGCTACCACGATAGCCATCATTACAGTCATTATGATCATGAGTACACTTTTCTTCAATTGAATCACTCCTAAATTTTTAAAGTTATACTATTAAAATCATTGATGCTCATTACACCATACTGGCGCCTTTACGCATGGCATATGCACATCATAATTTACGAAACAAAGAGTTACCTTTTAAGCAAAGTAGACACATATTTTGTTATCATGAATGTTCTCAATATGGATATCCATACCATACACTTCCTGTAGAACAGTGCGATCAATAATATCGTTTGTTGCTCCTTCTTTAATGATTCTTCCATCCTTAAGGGCAACGATATAATCGGAGTAGACGGATGCAAAATTGATATCATGAATGACGATAATGACCGTCTTACCCAATTCATCAACCATTCGTCTTAGCACTTTCATAATCTGTACAGAGTGTTTCATATCTAAGTTATTTAAAGGCTCATCTAGCAAAATATAATCTGTGTTCTGGGCAATAACCATGGCGATATACGCACGTTGGTTCTGACCTCCACTTAACTCATCTAAGTACTTATCTTGAAGGTCTTCAAGGTCCATATACTGAATCGCTTCATTTACATACTTCCAGTCTTCAGGAGTCAACTTCCCTTGAGAATAAGGAAACCTTCCAAAACTAACAAGTTCCTTAATCGTCAATCGAATATTAATATGGTTCGACTGTTTCAGAATTGAAATTTGCTTGGCGAGGTCATTACTCTTAACCTTGCTAATTTCCTGTCCTTCAATTAAGACCTCACCTTGATCCTTGGTTGTGAGGCGACTAATCATCGAGAGAAGTGTACTTTTTCCAGCACCGTTAGGTCCTATAAAAGAAGTAATGGTGCCCTTAGTAATCTTAAGGGAAACCTGATCAACGACATGTTTATCTGCATACTTTTTGGAAACATTTCTTACCTCTATCATGACTTATTCTCCTTTAGCAGAAGATATATGAAGTACGATCCCCCAATAAAGTTAATAATGACACTTAATGTGGTGGAGAATGTAAATACCTTCTCAACAATGAACTGCCCTCCGATTAATGCGATAACGCTAATAAGAACAGATCCAAAGATTAAATATTTATGTTGATATGTTTTGAGGAACTGATGTGCAACATTCGCAACTAGAAGTCCTAAGAAAGTGATTGGACCCACTAAAGCTGTGGCGATCGACATCAGAATGGCTATGACTACGAGCAATCTTTTGACAACATAATCGTAATTGACACCTAGATTAACAGCCTGATCTCTTCCTAACGAGATAACATCTAGATATTTAACGAACCTCATGAAATAAATAGTCACGCCAAGAATCCCAATGATTGATATAACCAACAAATCGGTATTCACATTGTTGAAGCTAGCGAACATCTTGTCCTGTAGCATCATAAACTCATTGGGGTCAATGAGTACCTCCATAAAGGAAGATACACTTCCAAAGAATGTTCCTAGTATCATTCCAATCAATAACAGAAAGTAAATGTTCCTCTGTCCATCTTTTCGAAATAGAATCTTGTAGAACACACCCGAGAATCCCACCATTAATCCAACGGAGATTATAAAGTTAACATTTCGGTCAACCGAAGTTACATGGTTCGATCCAAAGACGTAAATGACAAAGGTCTGAAACAACATATATAGCGAATCCAACCCTAGAATGCTAGGTGTCAGAATGCGGTTGTTCGTGATCGTCTGGAACACAATCGTAGAAAAGGCAATTGCACCACCGGTAAGGACCATGGCTAGAATCTTCTTCCCTCTTCTAGGAAGGACATAATCCCAGTGACCACCTACGTCATACAACAAGAACAAAGCGATAAGTGCCATCACAATAACAAATAAAATACTGAGCTTTACCTTCATTATGCATATGCCTTTCTTCTAATAAGTAAGTATATAAAAATACCGCTTCCTATCACGCCAACAGTGAGACCAATAGGTATCTCATATGGAAATATAATCAGCCTTCCTAGGATGTCACAGAACAGAAGGAATACCGCTCCTAATAATGCCGTATGAGAGAGACTTTTTTTAAGATTATCTCCTTGATAGATGGTCACGATATTCGGAACAATTAACCCCAAGAAGGGAATCATACCAACCGTTAATATCACAATAGAAGATACGGCAGCTACAATGATAAGGCCAATATTTACGATTTGCTTATAATTTAGGCCCAGGTTCTTAGCGAAATCCTCACCCATACCGGCAATCGTGAACCGATTAGCAAATAAGTAAGCTACAATGACCAGCGGAATGCTTATGTATAACATTTCATAGCGGCCCTTTAAGATCACTGAGAAATCACCCTGCAGCCATGAAGCCATATTCTGAATGAGGTCATTCTTATAGGCAAAAAATGTTGTAATCGAACCCACCACACTCCCGAACATAATCCCAACTAACGGGATGAAGATGGCATCCTTGTATTTCACTTTGTCTAGAATTTTCATAAAGATAAAGGTACCTAGAAGTGCAAAGATGAACGCGACTAACATTTTCTGAAGTGATGTCGCATTGGAGAATATCATCATAGCGACGAGGATTCCGAACCTTGCCGAATCCATGGTTCCAGCTGTCGTCGGTGATACGAACTTGTTACGGGTTAACTGTTGCATAATTAGACCGACAATACTCATACTCATACCGGCTATAATAATGCTAATAAGACGTGGAACCCGACTAATCGTTAATGTTTGAAGTTGTTGATCTGTTAAGTGGAAGATATCCAACGGAGAGATGTCTTTAACCCCGATGAAGATCGAAATAAATGAAAAAACCACAAGTGTAATGAGTAAATATCTCTTTTTCATAGCTCTTTCCTTACTCTTCCTGAAATATAGGGTTAATGAACTCTAATTAATAATGATATTCATTATCAATTGAATGATATTTTAATTATACTGTCTTACTGGGTATTGTCAATGGAACATCTGAATTAATAATATGTATCCAATACTTTCGATTTATATCTTCTATGGAATATAATGGTTATAATAAAATAGATAAACCATTTTCATATTTTTATCCCATATTTCTTATAACAACTCACTTTTGAGATTGGAGTGTACTTATGTTAGATCCTTATCAGGCTAAGAGCAAAGATAAACGAAGAGAATTTTTCACGCTAAGAGTAAATACTTTCTTTTTTTGTACCTTTATTATTTTCTGCATCATTATTGTTAGATTAGCTATTCTTCAATTTGTTGAAGGGCCTACTCTGAAGGAGGAAGAAACCAATGGGTTAATGAAAACGATCGCCCTTCCCCCGATTCGAGGTACCATTTATGATGATACGCATACGAAACTTGCCTATTCTACGCCTATTCAATCTCTTTTTATCACATTGAGAGAAGATTATAGCTTAGCAAAAGAACAGATTCTAATTAAGAGAAAGAAATCGCTCGTTAGGCACAAAGCCTTTCAACTAGCCGAGGATATTGAGAAAGCCTTGAATAGATTAGATCCTGATGATAAGAATTTTACCAAACAAGATATCATCGATGCCATGGATTTGGAATTCATGAAGGGTTCAGGTTATGAGCCTCGGCGGATCAAGACTGACCTTAACAAAGAGGAAGTCGCCTTTTTCTCAGAAAATAAGGCATTTTTTCCCGGCATAGAAATTGTAGAAGAAGGTATTCGCCATTATAATCCGGATACGATAGCCGTCCAAACGGTAGGATATATTAAATATTACAAAAGTTCGAAGGAATTATATACGAAGATGGATGCACTTCAGAAGGATAGAGAAGGCACAAGAAACCCTGGTCTAACCTATACAGAGGATGAAGTTGTCGGATATGACGGGATAGAGTATGCCTTTCAGGATGAGCTTAGAGGAGAGAATGGCTACAAGGACGTTTCCGTCACAGCCCAGAATATGCCGATAGCCGTAGAACAAGTGGTTCCTCCTCAGAAAGGTCATGATATCTATTTGACGATAAATAAAAATGTCCAACTGAAGACTGAGCAAGCTATCACAGATCAGTTGAATTGGCTTCACACCAATACGGTCTCTGGAAAGACTCATCCAAATGCCATTACGGGCTATGCAGTAGCCATGGAAGTAGATACGGGAAAAGTAATTGCGATGGCAAGCATGCCCGATTATAACACGAACGTATGGAAATCATCAGGAAGTAAGAACATTTCTACCGAAGATTATGAACGGATCAAAAACAATTACCAGAATGGGACGATCTCTCCAATAAGTTCTGGCAAATCCGCTAATGGGCTGGATTCTCTCTTACTGTTAGGTTCTACTATTAAACCTCTCAGCGTATTGGTTGGGTTAAACGAGAATCTATTCAGAACTACCGATCGCTATCAAGATCGCGGAATAACCTACATTGGGAAAGAGGGCTCTGAGCAGCCTATCCGAAATTCCTCTGGTCATGTCCTTGGCTCCATTAAACCTACCATGGCTATTCAGGAGTCATCCAATACCTTTATGGTCGATATGGTAGGTAAGAGATTGAACTCCAAATATCCAGGAGAAAAAGGTATCGATATTTGGGATCGATATATGAAGCAATTCGGACTCGGTGTTTCTACGGGTGTAGATCTACCCAAAGAATATTTAGGTATACTTGAATACAAGAACACCAAACAAGCTGGGAGTAATTTAGCAGCCTTAGCCTATGCCTCCTTTGGACAACAAGGCAAGTACACAACCTTACAACTTGCTCAATATGCCAGCACACTAGCAAATGAAGGCATACGAATGAAGCCACAGCTAGTGAATGAGATTAAAGATCAGGATGGAACCATTGTTAAGAAGTTCGGTCCCGAAATTCTAAATGATGAAGAAAATGAAATCAAGATAGATAAAAGCTTCTGGCGCGAAATCAAACAAGGTATGAATACGAGTGTAAGTGCTTTTGAAGGATTCCCTTATGATTTCGCAAGAAAAACAGGGACATCTGAGCAAGATGCCAAAGGTAAAACAAGGGATAACGGAATATTCATTGCCTTCGCCCCTCGTGATAACCCTAAGCTTGCTATCGCTGTTGTCGTTCCCGAAGGTGGATTCGGCGCTCAGAGTGCAGCTCCCATTGCACGTAAGATCTTTGATGCATATGATCAAGAATACGGACTGGACGGCACTCCCAAAAAGTCTCTCCCGACATCACAAGACACCCCTGTAACTGTTCATTAATAAAAAGCCGGCAATTTACACACATTATACTTAAATGCTACCTCGGCATTAAGGATGAGGAGACGACAACCTTCTCATGCTTGGTTCCGAGGTTATCCTATTTGAATAATGGAGTGTGTGTACATGCTAAAGCTAACCCTACGCAAAAAAAGAGCCATCCTGATATGGATCACCTGTATCGTTATGTTATTATGTGTATCCTGCAGTAATACTGCCAAAGAAAAGGACGCCCCCTCTTCTCCTACTACTGCTGGGATGTTTACGGATCAAGTCTTATACACCGACTATTCGGGCAAGACCTGGGTTCCGTTAAAGAATGCCGTTCAATCCCTTGGTCTTCGTATGAAGGATTCTGGAAAAGATGTACAGATTGGATATACCGATCCCATGTACCATGCCTACCTAGGGCAAAAACAAGCTTCCTCATTAGGATCATCTATTCAATTAAAAGAAGCCCCTATTCGACAAAATGGCCAATTATTTCTAACCCTTGGTTCTCTTTCAACGCTACTCCATACGGATGTCAAATGGAACCAGAGATATCACAGAGTAGAGATTTCGCCTTTGCATGATGTAGACTCGCCAAATAAAATTCAAGCTAAATCCTTAAAGACTGCGAGTACAACAACAGACCAGAATAAGCTCGTCTCATTTGCTAAAAAATATCTTGGAGTCCCCTACGAATTCGGTGCGGAACCCTACACCCAATCAAAGACCTTTGACTGTTCCTCATTTACTCAATACGTGTTCGATCAAATCAATAAGGATCTACCTAGACTAGCCAGAGATCAAGCAAAGGAAGGAGTTGAAGTTACACGTAACGATTTAAAACCTGGGGATTTAATATTCTTCACCGTTCCTGACCGTTTTGAGAGCAACACGATTCCAGGTCATGTGGGGATTTATATAGGAGAAGGTAAGTTCATTCATACTTGGGGAGACCCAGGGGTTCAGATCAGTAGTCTTGATACGGGTTACTGGAGTAACGTTATTCTGTCTATGCGACGTGTCGTATAGCTTAGCCTCCAGATGATCTGTAATGGATCAAACCCCGACTCATGAATTTAGTCGTTCATGGAGATAGTATAAATAGTAACTATACAAGGAGGCTAAACACATGGATAATACGCACGAGTTTGTAGAGAAATTACATGATACACAGGCTAAGCAGGAACTAAATAAAGAGCATCATGGCAAGGGAACCCCAAGCGATAAATTACCTAACAAGCAACACGGCACCAAAAAATAACTATATCTAACCGGTATCGTTTCCCAAAAGAGACGATGCCGTTGTATTATTATCCATCTATATCCTTGCGAACTCTTTGGTACAACTTATGTAGTCAGTTTGTTTACTGTAGTTATCGTCTGTATGTCGATGAGGTAACTGTTGAAGTCTCTTGTGGATATACATATTTATTATCCGATCAAGCTGTACCGATTTAATCATGACCCGTTGATCTTTAATACCATATATACTTACAAGCGTATTTAATTCATTCCTCCTACACTCTATCAATTTATAGACTGTAACAATATTCACTATTCTCCCTCCTTATATTTCCTATATATATTACAACAAGTTACCAAATTGTAACTTAACACCTTTTCGATTTCTTAACGATTTCTTAATGATTTCTTAACGATTTCTTAATCCCCCCTTACTTATCTCTTACCTATATATCACATGCTATATATCCATATAAATATATTAAATCACACAAACAAGAGCCTACTTGTCAATGAGTAGGCTCTTACATTTATTTATTATTCGTTCTTTTCATATACAGAATCTATTCTGCTTTATCTGGTATTAACGGAGAATCCCAACATTCAATGTTATGAGAATTATCCAACATATGCAGACTATCTCTCGTAAATACGGGGTCCTTGCCCATTTTCCTCTGCTTCATATAATCTTTCAATGCGGCAAAGGCTACTCTAGATAACATTGTAATGGCAATCAGATTGACGATGACCATGAATCCCATAAATAAGTCGGCCAGATCCCATACTAACTTAACCTTGGCCACCGATCCGAAAATAATCATAGCTAATACACTACATCTGTATATAACGATCCATATCTTATTTGACTTCAAAAACGCAATATTGGTCTCTCCATAGTAATAATTCCCGATCAGCGTACTGAACGCGAACAACAACACCATAATGGCTAAGAAACCAGATGCCCAAGAACCGATGTGCACACTTAATGCCGCTTGAGTTAATTCAATTCCACCTAGCCCAGATTGCGTATATACGCCGGACAATAGAATGATCATAGCAGTACTTGTACAAATTACTAATGTATCGACTAGTACGCCTAATGCTTGAATTAACCCTTGCTTAACCGGATGACTTGTCGTTGCAGTTGCTGCAGCATTGGGCGCACTCCCCATACCCGCTTCATTCGAGAATAATCCACGTTTCACACCCTGCATGAGTGCTGCCCCCAGAGAACCCCCTGCGACTTGTTCAATACCAAAGGCATTCTTCACAATCAGGGAAAGTACTGCCGGAACTTGTCCAATGTTAGCTAACACGATATACACGGCAATCCCGATATATAATACAGCTAGAACAATAACGATATATTCGGACATCTTTGCAATACGTTTCACACCACCGAATATGATGATTGCGAATACCGCCGCCATGATTAAACCTATTGCTAGACGATTTGTGCCAAAAGCATTCTCAAATGCTAAGGTAATGGTGTTTGACTGAACCGCATTAAATACGAGTCCGAACGATAAGGTGATCAGGATAGCAAACAAGGCGCCCATCCACCGCTTCTTTAGTCCTCGTTCCATATAATAGGCTGGTCCACCTCGGAATCCATCTTTATCTTTGACTTTATACACTTGCGCTAGTGTGCTCTCAATAAAGCTGGATGCTGACCCAATAATGGCAATAACCCACATCCAGAACACAGCACCCGGACCACCAAGTGCGATAGCGATCGCAATCCCCGTAATATTACCCGTCCCTACTCGCGCCGCCATGCTAATACAGAAAGCCTGAAACGGAGAGATCGTATCACGAGAACCGCTCGTGGATTCTCTTAATACGCGAAACATTTCTTTCAAGAGACGGAATTGTAAAAAATTAGTTTTAACACTGAAATACAAACCACAAACAATAAGCATGATGATAAGTAATTTAGACCACATCATACTGTTTATAACATCAATCATATCTTGTAAAATTTGTAACATGAATACGACTCCTATCTAGTTGAGGTATATAGTTTTTGATGTCCGTGTTGAGGAGACACATTAGTATAACAAATTTCGCTTTTAAAAATATACATGTTTTAATTTGGAATATATCGAACGTTATATATCTAAATGGTTATTCTGATGTGTTTACTCCCGCCCTAATGTACTGGGACTCTCGGACCATGTCAGCATGCCATGCACGAGTAAGGCCATCTCCAGACATGTTCTTTTATCTGAATCGAGGAAATTGTCGCCTAGGATCTCCGTCATTTTATCCAAGCGGTTGTATAACGTCTGTCTGTGAATATATAATTGTTCCGCTGTATCTTTCTTAGAACCCATACATTTTAGATACACCTCTAACGTCTGAATCAACTGTAAGTGATGTTCTTGATCATACGCAATAAGAGCACCTAAATGGTCCCGAACGAATGCTCGAAGAAAGGACTGATCTGGGATGGCTTTTAACAGCTGATATATTCCTAGATTCTCGTAAAATAACGAGGTTTGCCCTGTCGGCCTGATTCGTGCCATCTCAATCACTTGAATGGCTTCTTTGAAGTCAAGATACATATCCGCGATGACGGATCGAATTTTTCCAAAGCCCGCAACCAAGGTAAGCGAGTTAGAAGTACTCATACTAGACGCTCGGAGTTGTTCTACGACTTTCGCAATGCCTTTTCTCAGTAGATCCGTGGGATCTCCACTCGTTACATCCTTGGCACATATCACATATATTCGAGTATCCTTCATCATTAACAAATGATGTATTCCATGCTTCTTAAGAAGTGCCCGTAAAAGTACCAGTATATCCTGATGGTCGATATGTATTCGTTCTTGGCTCAATTGCCACATATCATGCTTCATCTCTATGATTCCACCCATAAAGAAGTCCCTCTCCCCATGGCCTTTAGGTCGCAGACCCATCCGAGTACGAGCTACCTCTTCATCTTCGATCTTATGATCCATAATGTCTTGGATGAGTTGATTCTGATCTCGCATCATCTTTTCTTCTAGAAATAGACTTCTAATCAATAGAGTCGCAATCGACTTGGCCGTATAATCCAAGAGTAGAATGAGTGTCTCCGTTGAATTATTATTCGGAAGAATGATACCCACATAGGAGAGCGTCTGACCTAGACAAATAACAGGCTGGGATAACAGTATCTGATCATCATTCATTCTGAAAAAAGCCGTCTCCTGTGCTGCCCCTTCATCATTCTCAACCTGTTTTTTATAAAAAGCAGACATTTGATTTGTCATCTCGGAAGGTAGTGATGGAACAAATTTATTCGATTCTACCGTAGAATGGTACACAATTTGCTGATTAGTGTATTCATATAATAAATGGAGTACCGCATGCACATCCGTACTTTGAAGTGTCATCTGTTGCAACTTACGTGAAAAAGCCTCCAGATCTTTAAGGATCTGATGTTGTTGATTAATCAGTAGCCCATGGATATCCTGTGTTATTGCAACGAAACGGACGGGGTGTTCAAATATAATCAAGGGAAAATCATGTGCATTCGCTAGATCTATTATTTTATCGGGGATTCGTTCGATTGCGGTACCGAATTCAATACACAGACCCGCCGCCTCTTGATGAATGAGTTGCTCCATATAGGCAAGCTGTTCCTCCTCTATTTGATTAAGCCAAAGACCCGTCGTAAGAATGAAATCATTTTTACTGATAAAAGGAGCAATTTGAGTAATTTCTATCACGTGAACCCAGCCTACTTCTCGGTCTAAACCACGATTGCCTGCTATCAACTTGGCCTTCTGGAATACGGAACGTTTCAATACATCTTTAATGTAAAGTGTAAATCCCTTTATCATATAGTTTCACGCTCCTGCGTTAATATTCATAACACAAATCACTTGTCTGTTCGTTGATTGCGGGCTAGTTTTGGTCAAGTCCCATGTTAGTTCATTAAATCACACACTTTATGTGTTATATAATATTACACCATAAACATTTTGTCTTCCTATTATCTTATATTTCTAGACATGGCGTACGATGATAAAGTTTCCATTCACTTGTACACTTTAATTATAGAGGTGGTTCAAAAAGTCATCTTTTGATCACGAAGTATATCAAGAAGCTTATTCGACATCGAATATTGAATTCAGCCGGTCCTTCCGGTGCTCACGTAGGTACTGCCTACGCTCCGCTCCTCACTCCCTTGCTTCATCCAATCTTCTTGGTGCTGAAAATCTGACTTTTTGAACACGCACTTACGCACTTATAAGATTATTAAATCTAAGAGGTGATTATGATGAGAATTGGAATCCCAAAGGAAATCAAAAATAATGAAAATCGTGTAGCGATCACCCCTTCAGGCGTAGAAGAATTCCTTCAACATGGACATACCGTATATGTTGAACATCAAGCAGGAGCAGAAAGTGGGTTCCCTGATCATGAATATACTGCTGCTGGTGCAATAATCGTAGAAGAAGCTCAAGAATTATGGAGTCAATCGGATATGATTATGAAGGTTAAGGAACCTTTATCTAGTGAATATGTGTACTTTAGAAAGGGGTTAATCCTCTTTACGTATTTGCATCTAGCCGCTGAGCCTTCACTTGCAAAGGCTTTAGTTGATTCAGGTGTAACCGCCATTGCTTATGAGACAGTTACTACTCATGGTACACTCCCGCTACTAACACCCATGAGTGAAGTGGCTGGTCGAATGGCAGCTCAGATCGGGGCGCAATTACTAGAAAGACCCCAGGGTGGTAAAGGGATACTATTATCGGGTGTTCCAGGCGTAGCACGTGGGAAGGTGACGATCATTGGTGGAGGAGTCGTTGGGACGAATGCTGCAAAGGTTGCTATCGGTCTCGGAGCACATGTCACCTTATTAGATCTAAATGTAGGTCGATTACGCCAATTAGATGATATATTTGGTCACCAGATGACCACATTAGTCTCTAGTCCGTCCAACATTGCTAAAGCTGTTGCAGAAGCAGATCTATTAATTGGTGCTGTTCTGATCCCTGGAGCCAAAGCTCCCAAGTTAGTGACCGAAGAAGTTGTGAAATCAATGAGTCCAGGTTCTGTTATTGTAGATGTTGCTATTGACCAAGGGGGAATCGTAGAGACGATTGACCATATCACGACACATGATCATCCAACCTATGTGAAGCATGGCGTAGTTCATTATGCTGTAGCGAACATGCCGGGTGCCGTACCGCAAACGTCAACGGTAGCCTTAACAAATGCAACTATACCATTTGCGTTAAAGTTAGCTAATCAGGATATTCAAGAACTTATTCTTAGCAATCCAGCGATTGCAAGTGGAGCTAATGTCATCAATGGCTGCGTCACATATGCAGCGGTGGCTCGTGATCTTGGATTTGAATATGTCCCTGCAGATAAGGCCCTTTCCCGAGTTACCGTTTAATTTTCTCATATCACAAGTGAATATAAAAGAAAAAGGATATGCATCTAATGCATATCCTTTTTCGTTATGATACTTCCCCGTATACCCACTATAATCACACTGCCATCACAATCGCCACACTCAAGGCTAAGATCCGAGCCATATTGGTAATCATGAAATTCTGTACAGCTAAACCAAAGGTGTGTTGTTTGGTCTGCTTCTTCATAAACAAGTTAATATTCTTCCTAACGGGGATCAAAGTGAGTAGAACCAGCACAACGATGAGCGGATTTACTTTCAAGAATAACAATACAATCAGATCCAAGAAAGAAGCATAGTAAATGAATCTGAACAAGATTAAGGCATGCGATTTGCCGATATACACCGGAAGGGTGTATCTTTTATTCTCAACATCTTCATCCATATCACATATGTTATTGGCTAGCATAATATTAGCGATCCCAAGAATAGCAGGGATCGAAATGAGGAAGATCAATAATACTTCGACCATGTCGATATGAACGCTCAGATTCTGTTGGTTAAAAGCTAAAGTAACGAGTTGATCACCTACATGAATAAATGTGGAGACAAATATAATGACGAACCCCATAAATAAACCGGAGAACAACTCACCTAATGGCATTCTAGAGATAGGAATGGGACCGAACGAATACAATATCCCCACGCAAAAGGATAGCCCTCCTATAAGGAATACAACCATTCCCGTACTCATAACCAGCCATATCCCCGTACCCACTGCTGTCACAAAAAGACTAATAATCAGCGTCACAACCGTCGATTCTTTCAGTCCGAACTTCACAATGGCGTTATGTTCTTGGTAACCATAACCCTCTTTCTTACTTGCCCTTTTGAAATCATAGTAATTATTCATTGCCGTTGTAAACATATCAAACGAAAGTAAGGATATCAGCATCAGTAGGAAATGTGTAACTTGAAACTCATGGAATCGGAACACCACATATACCGATCCTATAAAGAAGGGAATCATGCTGGCGAGTTTCGTTCTAATCTCCACTAAACTCAGGAAACTTTTGAATGTCATCTGTTGTCACCCTTTAAATTTTATTGTTATCACGGAATGCCAAGTCAAGTGTGACAGAGACTGACCATGTATTATACAAAATGATGATATCTTAATTTTTAAGTTTATTCAGCTAGAAACCTCCTTGACAATAGAGAAAAAGCCGCACCGAATACCGTGCGACTTCATTCCTTTACCTGCTATGTCTTCGTTCACCTTCTACTATGTTGGTCATCTACATTCAGCATTCATAGTCAGTTAGCGTAATGCTTGCATCTCAACGCAAGCCATCACAAATGCGCCAACGCCGTGTAGATCATTCTTACTCGTAGGACGAGTTACATAATTCTCATAATCTCCAGCCGAAGTACCAATACAAATATTCGGTAGAATTAAGCCCTCATTCTCGTCCCACTCTAATATGTTGATTAACCCTTCATACCCCTTCTTAGCTGCTTCTACATATTCTTTCCCAACGATGCCGTGCTTCACAGCCTTCGCAATGGTATAGACGAATAAGCAACTACACGATGTCTCCAACCAGTTATCCGACAAATGCCCCTTATCTACAACTTGATACCAAAGGCCACTTTCCTTGTCTTGATAACGAACCAGTGCCTGCACGAAGTTCCCCAATTCCAATAATAGTTCTGCGTGTCCTGGGTCGCTCTCTGGTAGATAATCAAGAAATTGTGCTAATGCCAGGCCATACCATCCAAGTGATCTCCCCCAGAATTCAGGAGAGCAGCCACTCTCAGGATCAGACCATGGCATATGTCGACTCTCATCCCACGCGTGATACAGTAATCCTGTATCCTCATCCTTCATGTGTTTGCGCATCAAGCGCTCCTGATGAAGGACTGTTTCCCTCAGGGATGGCTCCCCATAGGCTTCCGCATATTTCAAGGAGAATACCCCCGCCATATATAGCCCATCGAGCCACATTTGATTAGCGTATTTATCCTTATGCCAGAATCCTCCCTCCGAGGTTAAATTAAGCGTCAGTAATAAACTTCTCAGTTTGGTAGCAGCCACACGATATTTATCCTTACCTGTCCGTTCATGAAGATTAAATAATAGAAGCCCTGCCTGAATGGCATCTAACTCATCACGAGCGAAATAGAAATTACCATGATCATCTATGAGATCATCCACATAACTTTGAATATAGTCCACATAGCGATCCTCTTGTACCGTTTCCCACAAGAGTTCCATTCCACATAGAAATACACCTTGGTGGTAATGCCACCGATGTGCAGGAGGAAGTTCTCCTGCAGCGTAAGTGTTCATCAGAGAATCACAAGCCTTTTTAGCCCATTCTAGCGGTGTTCTCGTCAACATTTGAGTCATGTGTAGTCTCCTCTCATTATCAGAACAATATCTATTCATCAGATTTCAAACGTTAATTTTCTAACCTTTCATAGACCCCAACATGGCACCTTTAGCAAAATGCTTCTGTAAGAACGGATATAACATTAGAATTGGCAGTGTTGCAACGACAATAACCGCCATCTTAATCGTCTGATCTGGGGGAGGTACAGCCGCATCCAGCGTAGAACTGTAATCCATCCCACTTGCAAGAACTACAATCTGTCGCAATAGCACTTGAATCGGCCATTTAGCACTATCGTCCAAATATAGAATTGCCGTCATGTACGTATTCCAATAGGTTACCGCGTAGAATAGAGAGATGGTTGCTATAGCTGGCATAGATAACGGAAGTACGATCCGAAATAATATTCCGAAATCCGTGCAACCGTCGATCTTAGCGGACTCTTCCAACCCCTCCGGTATATTTTGAAAGAAATTCTTAAGAATGATCATATTAAATGCGCTAATGGCTGAAGGAAGAATGAGTGCCCAATAAGAGTCGATTAACCCCAGTTCCTTTACAACTAAGAATGTCGGGATCATTCCACCATGAAACAACATCGTGAAGACGACCATGAAATTGATAGCCGTACGTCCATCTAGATCCTTGCGAGAAAGACCATATGCCATGAGCGCAGTCACAAACATACTGAACAATGTTCCTACCAGTGTAACTCCAACGGAGATACCCATCGCTTTGAAGATCGTACCCGTAGAGAATATAAACTTGTAAGCATCCAAGCTCCACACTTTGGGAATGAGCACAAACTTGTTAGCTGCCATCTCAGCACTTGTCGTAAAGGAGCCTGCAACTACGTGAATAAACGGAAGAACCGTGACTAAAGCAATGATGGCTAGTAACGTAAAGTTAACTGCAGCAAAAATCCTTCCACCGATGGATCGATCTTCTACCATTCTAATCCCTCCCACAACATATCAATACACGCCTTCTTCTCCCATTTTCTTGGAGACTTTATTCACAGACATGACCATAATCAAACCAATAATAGATTTAAAGAATCCGATCGCTGTACTGTAACTGAATTGCCCCTGTCTCAAACCGGCTGTATATACGTACGTATCAATAATTTCCGCAACCTCTCGGTTCATCGAATTGAGCAATAAATAGACATGTTCAAATCCAAGATCGAGTACGGAACCAATTTTCAAAATAAATAATGTAATAATGACGCCTCTTATGGCTGGAAGTGTAATATGCCAGATTTGTCTCAGACGTCCTGCACCATCTATACGAGCTGCTTCATACAATCCAGGATCAATGGCAGCAATAGAGGCTAGATAGATGATCGTACCCCAACCCGCTTCTCTCCAGATAACCTGAAGGATATACATCGGTCTGAACCATCCGGGGTTGAGCAAGAAATTGATCTTTTCGAACCCGAAAAACGATATAACTTCGTTAATAATTCCTCCATCCATCGTTACCATTACGAAGGTGATCGAGACCACGATAACCCATGACATAAAGTGAGGTAAGTAGACCAGCGTCTGAAAGAACCTTTTAAAGAACGTCCCTCTAAGCTCATTCAACATAAGTGCCAGAATAATAGGTATTGGAAAATAGATAAGAATGTTTAATCCGAATAAAATAAGCGTGTTCATCAGAATGTTTATGAAATCAGGCTCTGTAAATAACCTTTGGAAATGCTTCATACCCACCCATTCACTGCCAGCAATTCCTTTGTAGGGTTTGTAATCCTGAAATGAGATAATTAATCCGTACATCGGTAGATATTTAAATATGAGAAAATAGAGTACTCCCGGTGTTAACATGACATAGAGCCATTTATTTCTCCACAGTCGCTTTTTGAGCTCACTGCTACTCTTGTTGCTTTTACGCTTGGGCTGAGGGGATGTAGTCGGTTGAACGGCAACTTCCTGCATGAGATTCTCCCTTTCTATATAGTTATTCAAAATACAATTTCCAACACTTTAAAGGGAACAGAAAGGACTGTTGAAATCGATCATCAACAGCCCTCTAAGCCCAACTTTTCAGCCAGTGGCCATTGTAAGACTATTTCTTATACTCTGCGTTATACTCTTCGATGATTTTGGCGCCACCACGACTCTTCCAGTCCTCAACCTCTTTTTCGAATCCCGCTTTATCCAGCTGTCCATAGATATACTTGTAGGTAGCATCTGTGATGATCTGCTGAAGTTCAACACCTTTTTCCGTATACGTAGCTGAATCTAGTGCAGCCGTAGGATCTGCCACCCCAAACTTCACATTCTCGAGGACTAACTCCTCTGCGTGAATTCTACCAGGCAATAGGTTCAAGCTTTCATACATGCCATTTGTCTCGGATTCACCGATCACACTATCCTTGAACCCTTTCACTTCACGTTCGATCAATTCTTTGTCATCTGCTGGTTTGGCTTTACCATCAACAACGGTATAATGCGTACCTTCAATTCCCCAGAACATTAAGTTGGCAACTTCAGGTGTCATCATTTGATCAAAGAAGGCCAGGATCTTCTTGAGCTCTGCTTCGTCCTTCACAGCAGATTTAGGGAACAAGACCACATTGTTATATCCCGGAATCATCCACTGAGCGAACTTACCGTCAGGACCCGCAACCATACTGTGTGTATCGAGAACTGCATCTGGGAAGTTCTTAATTAGATCTTTGTTCAATGTATCGATATCTTGCATGGATCCACCAATATAAAGACCTGCTTTACCACTTGTAAACATATTTACGGCATCTGTTTTACTAGTTGCAGCGAAATCCTGGTTCATATACCCTGCATCACGTAGCTTTTTGAAGAAATCTAATGTGTCAATATACTGTGGGAATGTAAACTCTGGTGCCAATTGTCCGTCTTTCTCACCCCACGTATTAGGTGTTCCGAACCAAGAAGAGACCGTCTTGAAAGCACCATAGGTTAACTCATTTCGGTCAGCAATACCTGTGGTGTCTTTCTGTCCGTTACCATCTGGATCCTGCTCTGTAAACGCCTTCGCCATGGCGAACAACTCATCCAGATTGGCTGGAGCACTAATTCCAAGCTTATCTGCCCAATCCTTACGGTAGATAATTCCTTGACGTGCAAGCGGTCTACCAATATAAAGCGTATACAACTTGCCGCCTACTTTGGTGTTATTAAGAATTTCAGGTTTTAGCTTGTTCAAATTCGGAAATTCATTCATGAATGGACCAATTTCCCAGAATTGATCTTCCTTAATTGCCTCTTTCATCTGGACGAATGTTGTCTGATTCTTCAAGTACGTTACTTGAGGTAAGGACCCTGTAGCAAATGATGAATTTAATTTCTCTTCATATGAATCTGCAGGAAAGAATTGATATGTTAATTTCGTGTTGGTTAACTTTTCAACCTCATTCTTAATCGTATCTGGTGGTGTTCCTGTTGTGTTCAGCGGAAGCATAATCTTAATCTCTGTCGGTTCCGCATCTTTCGCTGGTTCTTCCGTCTTCGCTGTGGTATTTCCCCCATTTGGTTCAGTTGCTTCCGGAGACGTTGTTCCATTGTTACCATTCGAGCATGCAGACAGCATGACACTGAATGTTAGCAGCGCAGTAAGCAACAAGGAAAAGGATTTTTTCTTCATACCTTCGTGACCTCCATTTAACTTTTTAATTGATTACAGAACCCACATTACAGGCTAACGTAAGTTACGAATACAATCATTTACTCACAAAAGCACCTCGTTATCATCATCTGTTCTAATGATTATCTAGATCATTTATCTAAACCTAGACACAAAAATCCACTGCGCCTACTCCGCAGTGGATAGATAGAACCTATTCTCTATGGGTTAACCAATTCTTTAGCTACCTTATATTCCTCTGAAATCCGCTTACCACCATTTCGCTTCCATCGTTCAACCTCTTGTTCGAATCCCACCTCCGTCAGATTACCTAGAATATAATTGTATGTAGCATCTGTAATGATCGTTGATAACTCCATGCTTTTCTCATCATACGTCTGAGAACTTAGATGAGCGGTTGGATCATCAACAAGAAAAAGCTCATTGTCCTTACTTAACTGATCTGCAAGAGCTGTCATCGACTCCTTCTCAACCACTTCAAGGATATTTTGATTGCTAGAGCTTGCAATAATCATCGTGTTAAGAGGATTTACTTCGTTCACCCGTAATTGGGAAGTTTCCTCGGGCAGTATCACCTTATTATCTTGTACGCTATAGTGCCTTCCTTCCACGCCATACATCATCAGATTAACAACATCTTTATCCATTGTGCGGTCAAAGAATCCAAGGGTTGTTTTTAAATCAGCTTCCGACTTGATGGCTTTCTTAGAAAAAACATAAAGACCGTTATAATTAGGAATGGACCAAATCTTATATCCACTTGGGCCCTCAATACGATTGACTAACGTTAATGTAGCTTTCGGATTAACAGCTTTAGCCTCATTAGATAACCTTTGTACATCTGTCATACTTCCAATAAATACGCCAGCCTCACCACGAATGAAGCGATCCCGTTGAACTTCCTTACTTGTAAGTGCGAAATCCTGATTTAAAATCTTCTCATGATACAACTTTTTCATAAAGTCCATGGTATTCCTATACTCAGCTGTCTCAAATTCAGGAATAAATTGATTATCCTCATACATCCAGTTGTTTGGTGTTCCGAAATAAGAACTAAGTGTCTTGAACACACCATAGACTAAATCGTTACGATCTACTAACCCTATTGTATCGTTCTTTCCATTCTGATCTGGATCATTATAGGTGAACTGTTTCATTACGTTATACAATTCATCCAACGTACCTGGCTTATTTAGATGAAGATGCTCAAGCCAATCCTGCCGAATGATGATTCCCTGTCTTGATGATGGTCGTTCCGTATAAAGTCCATATATTTTCCCATCAACCGCAGCTTGCTCCAGATAACTCGAGTTCAGATACTTGAGGTTAGGGAACTCTTTCAAATAAGACCCAATCTCCCAGAAGGCTTCAGATCTAATCGCATTCTTCACTAAACTGTAGTCTGTGTATTTTACAAAGGTCACTTTTTTTAGAGAGTTGGTCGTTAATGTCGTGTTCATCTTATCCGTGTAGATCCCCTCAGGGACCCAACCGATATCAAGGTTCGTATCCGTTAACTTCTCAAGTTCTTGAATAATTTCTTGCGTGGGTGGATGCGGGAAATGGAGAGGTACCATGATCGAAATATTGGGTATATCATTCTCTTTATGATGTATATGTTCGGAGCTCTCTCCATTCGTACAAGCAACCATAAAAAGGAATAGCAATAGGAACAATAGCCATCGACAAGAACTCACGAACCTTTTACCCAGAAACTTAATGAACATGCCCATCCCCCTTGATCAATTCCCATAATTTAGTCATAATTAAAGTGAAAGCAACCAATCTCAAAGATAATGATTATCCTGATTCTAGATGATTATTGTTCTCCCCATACCTTTTCCTTAAAATTAATATGTGTCTACTTCTTCTGATGGGTGTTGAATTTCGTGAGACCATTAAGTTTCTTAAGTAAGTTGACTATCTTTGCTTGTATATTAAGTACGCTTCCCGTCATATTTATCGGCTCCTTCTCTTATTTCACATCTTCAAATGAAATCCAGAAAAATGTAAATAAGGGGAAAATGGAGCTTATCTCGCAAATCAACTCCAATGTAGAGCATAAGTTAACGACTGTCAACCATACTTTAAATCAAGTTGTTAACTCCTCTGTGTTGAAACAAGCTTTAACTACATCGTTAAATGTAAACGATTTCAAATTGTATAATGATTTACGCAACGAGATTCGCAATATGCAATCGTTCGATACCAAATTAGAGGATGTCATTTTATTTAACGAGTACGAGAATTGGATGATTAAAAATTCAGGTCTGTATCGATTAGACCAATATGAGAATTATGATAATCTAATCCGTTTGATGGATACACCAGACAATACGTCATGGATCATTAATCCATCCGAATGGTTCTATAGCGAAGAGAATACAAGTATTACAGACTGCAATTACACCATCAGCCTGATCAAGAAGTTACCTACCTCTGATCTGGAGAAATACGGACTGGCCATAGCCAATATTCCTGCTTGTAATCTTCAGGATTTCATTAAATCAGAAGTTAATCCGTCAGAAAACACGATTATTGCGGATGAGAACAATATCATTCTATTTCACCCAGACCATTCATTGATTGGTAATCCGCTGAGCACCAGTGGAATTCAAGATTCAACACTATTATCCGACGAGGCTAAACCCTCAGGTCAATTTGCAACGACGATACAAGATAAGCCATATTCCATTACTTATCTTCATTCAGAGCTTAATGGGTGGGTCTATTTATCCGTCACCTCCATTGAAAGCTTAACGAAGAAATCAAATAAAATTGGCACATATACTTTGTGGGTGTGTACGTTCATGCTACTGTTGTCGATTCTGCTGGCTTGGATTGGATCCAAACGTATGTATACCCCAATCGAACGTCTACTTAATCAGATGGGGCAACGTCTAACGGATGTTCGGGCTAAACATACGAATGAATTTCAAGTTATTGGTGAACAGGTTCACCATTTGTTTCAGTCTAAATCACAATTGGAAAAAGAAGTCCAACAGCATATTCAGCAGGTTCGTACTTTTTTCCTCATTCGATCATTCCAAGGAGATATAAAACAGAGCGAGTTATTATACGAACTTGAGCAGTTCGGTTATCAGACTCAACTTCAAGAATGGAAGACGATGGCTGTCATGACATTATCCATCGACTTCTCCGAAGGATCACGTTATGACAAGAAGGATTTAAACCTTCTTCTATTCGCTGTACATAACATTATTGAGGAAGTCATATCACCGCCACAACGGCTTGCTCCCGTAATCATGGATCATACTGTTGTTGCCATAGTGGGTACGTCTGACTCCGATCTTGGAATCTTCCATCGCTCATTATATTCATTAACAGAGAATCTCCAACAAGAGATTACCCGTTACCTTAACCTGAAAGTCAGCATTGGATTGAGCTTGCCGTTCCATTCCTTTCATAAGATATCCATGGCTTACCGAGAAGGTCTAGAAGCACTCAAACACCGTATCAAACTTGGCAAAGGGATCATCATTCAATATGAGAACATCAACTCTGGGAATCATTATTTGAAATTAAACTACCCTATTCATACGGAGAACGATCTGATCGACGCGATCAAGCTAGCTGAGACAGCTAAAGCGAAAGAACTACTCAATCAATTTTTCAATAGTATCTTCTCTTTAGAATTATCTCCACAGGAATATCAAATTCCGTTGACACGTCTATTAAACAATTTACTGATCGTGATGCAGGAGTCAGGAATTAATCTAACTCAGATTTATCATGTCAATGGCTCGCTACTTGAGGAATTAATCGACTTACACATTGTGGCTGAAATTGAGGATTGGTTCTGGAGTACGGTTATTTATCCGTTAATCAAAATTTTCATAGATAGACAGGATGCACAATATCATAATATTTCCGAGAAAATAATTGACTTAGTTCAACATTATTACGACACGGATCTAACGTTAGAGGATTGTGCTTCGAGGCTACATTATAATGCGAATTATTTGAGCAGCGTGTTCCGTAAAGAAACCAACCATTCATTCAGCGAATATCTATCGATGTATCGGTTCAATATGGCGAAGAAATGGTTGGAGACTACGGATATGCCTATTAAGGATATTGCATCTAAGTTGAGATACAACAATTCACAGAACTTTATTCGTTCCTTCCGTAAGCAAGAAGGTATGACACCAGGACAGTATCGGGATCATAAAAGGATAAGAGATTAGTCTTTTAGCCAGGTATCAAAAAATTGGGCATATCCCTCTTTCATCACACGACTAGAGAACTTCTCAAATCCGTAGTGACGATTGTCCAAAGAAAATTTCTGAGGCGAAGCTGCGGCCATGTTGACTAACTCGAACCAGTTCTTCTCATTTCCAGAAAAGGCATGCTTAGAGCTGATATGATCATAACAAGGATGTTCGGGTTTAATGATGATCTTACCCATAGCCAAGGCCTCCGTTAAAGGCATAGCAAAGGTATCAAACTTCGAGCAGCTCCAGTACACTTTTGAAGAATTCATTAGTGCAAATATCTCATCTTGAGTTAACGCGAACTTTAACGTCACATTATGTGGAATGTTATATTTCTTCATACTTTCTTTATACCGCACCCCACCGAACACCATGAATACCTCCTTGTCAGGGTTCTGTCTTGCATATTCAAGCACTAGATCAGGTCGTCTGTTCTCTTCGTCTCGGCCAATCCATAGTACTCTATTATCAACAATCTGTGTGGGGTCGAAATGACGTTCTGCTAACTCCTCATTGAATCCAATGGGAATCACCGTCACATCCTCCACACCGAAATTACGGTCTAGTTCACGTTTGAGAAATTCCGTCTGTACCACTGCCTTGTCCACCATTTGATAGAAAGGCTTCATCATCTCATACCCTGTTAGTGCTGGATCTGGGAAACTGTGAGGAAACAGAACACTTTTCTTAATAAACATTTTTAAATAGGTAAATCCAGAGACTGTATATATCACATGATCAATGTTCTGAGAATAAATCTGATCCAATACGATATCGTAATTAACCAAATCGCCCTTCTCATGTTCATATCCAGGAATCCAATCATGTCCATTAACATGACGTTCAGGGGATATGAATACAATCTCCACACCTAACTCTTCACCTATTTGTTTCAGACGATCTGCAAACACGCGGGGACCTTGAGACTCCGCAAATTGTATTTTTCTCATGACCAATCCGACTTTTTTCATGAAATCTCCATCCTGTCTCCTGAATATCAGGTGTACTTATCTTCTATTCAATATATCAGAAGACAAGAGAGATTAATAACGACGGTTACAACGGAACTCTTGTGAAATAACTTTCGATTTTCTTACTAATGAATAAGGAGGCTCCGATAAATAATAGAACATACACCAATTGAGTAGGATGCTCCACAAAACCTCTTATATCATGACCGATATATGAGACATAGAATACCATAATTGCTTTACCAAAAATAACAGCTATGAGATAAGAAATAATTCGCATGCGAGCGACTCCTGCTGCTATATTAATGACAACAAACGGACCCACCGGAAATATGCTTAACAGAAACACATAGCTGAAGGCGTTCCGCCGAACCCAGATCATACTTTTAGCTACCCTTGGTTTAAGTGCCCACCGTGTGAAGTACGGATACGATGATATCTTACGAACCAACAGGAATGTTACCAAACATCCGCTGACCATACCGATCCATGAATATAAGAATCCAAGCCACAGTCCATAGACTGCAGCATTTACACCCACGATGACGATGGTAGGTAATGGAGGAATGAAAGACTTCATAAATGTCAAAAGCATTCCAGGGAATGGACCGAATTCACGGTACCTTTCAAGCAGTTGCTTCATGTTCTCTTCCGTCAACATCGACATCATATCTAATGCGGCCGTCAATATAATCACCTGTTTCTTTTCTACTAAAATAAGACCGTACACTATGAAGCGTTATTATCTCCATCTTATCATATCTATATGATGTTCTATCACGATCTTATCATTTGAAATATAAGTCCACAGACTGATAGAATAAAGAAGACTTCGAGGAATAAATCTATTGATATCGTAAAAAGGGGACCCCTTATGATGAACGAAACCCAGCCATCCGAACTTAATCATATGTTAATTCTAGATCGAATGAATGACCTAACGGAGAATGACCCACTTTATCCATTTGCATTGGACGAGCTCCTCTGTAAACATACCGGAAATGGAGGTCCTGCCATCTGCCATCTATGGCGGCATCCCCATTCATTCATTATGGGGTTACGAGACAGTCGACTCCCCCATGCAGATCACGGTAGACAATGGATTGAATCCCAAGGATACCAAGTAGGTATACGAAACTCCGGTGGTGCTGCCGTTCCACTCGATCTTGGCGTCGTAAACATCTCGCTAATTATGCCTAAACAAGGGCAAGGGGACATCCATTTCCATCGTGACTTTGAACGGATGTATAACTTGATCAAGAATGCGTTATCGTATACTGGATCTCAAGTAGACAAAGGCGAAATTCAGGGTGCATATTGCCCGGGTGATTTCGATCTAAGCATCGCTGGACGCAAATTCTGTGGTATTGCCCAGCGAAGACAAGCTCACGCCTATATTGTACAAGCCTTTGTCATTGTCGATGGTGTCGGTCAGGATCGAGCCCAATTCGTACAAGGTTTCTATAATCGCGCTGCCGTAGAAGCAGCCACTTCTCAATATCCACATGTAGAGGATGATAGTACAGCAAGTCTTGCTGAACTAACCGATATGGGTGAAGAACCCGTTACTACATTCTCCGAAGCTGTGAAACATGTTATTCGAGAACAACAAATGACACAAGGCTTATCTACATCCGTGAAACCATTATATGTACCGAATTCCAGTGAAATCATGGAGATGGTTACAACATTGCGACAACGTTATGATACAAAGACAACAACTTAAAGGGACTAGTCAGAGGATATCACGAAATATATGATCTAGATATGAGTACACGCACAGAAGAAGGGCTTCCAAGTTACGGAAGCCCTTCTTTCTATAATACCTATTCAATTCACATATTACCCTTAAGGTTTATCGAAATAGCCCACAACGATGGCATGTTCAATAAGCCTTTGGAAGAACCCGCTGTCTGGAACGCGACACTCTACATTTAATTTCTGTAAATAGTCCGTTGTTTGAGGACATGCATATCTATAGATGGAATTTTTGGCTCCATCCCCTTCGAGTTGAGCCATAGCCAATTCCAATCCAATCTGTCCCTTCGGCTGACGACTATCCAACAGCCATGTTTCGTACTGATTCCAGTCGAGAAGGGAAATATCATATCCGTATTGGCGGAAGAATTCGATCATATCTTCATACGAAATCTGTACGGGATTACAAATATGAAACATTTTTCCAACGGTATCGTTACTCAGAGCTAACGATGTAATAGCTTGTCCCGCATAGTTAATCGGGGTCAAGTCAACCTGCCAGCTCACCCTTGGGGCTTTTTTCAAGAGCAACATCGCTTTGAGCATTCTATAAAATGCATTATTGTTGATGTTATTCTGAAATGCGCCCGTCGCCGAATGACAAGACAAGTTCCCTACACGATAAACGGTTGCCGCGACACCTTCGTCTTCGCAAGTTCTAACCACTAACTTCTCCGCTTCCAGCTTACTATTCGTATATACATTCTCAATACTCACTGAATAATCGTACGAATCCTGTGCAGTAAATTTACTCCATTGATTACTGAGCGCTAAGTCTTCTGGTATTCCCAGCGTCGATACAAAGTGGAACCGAACATTCGCTTTCCCTCTAGCGAACGAAAGCAGTCGATTCGTGCTCTCCACATTAACTCTAGCGAAATATTCAGCATCTCCGAAATGCTTTACTTCAGCCGCACAATGGATGATCGAATCAATCTTCTCATTTAGCAACTTCACGACGGTATCCATCAACCCAAGGTTATCCTTCTCCAGGTCTCCCTGAACGGCAACAACGCGACCCTCAAGCTTCGCACCCATGGCGTCTCCGAAGTAATTCTTCATGATACCCACAATACGTTGATATGGGTCCTCATTCTCTGAAGAACGTACCAAACAATACACGGTTGCATCAGACTTCTGAATTAACTCATACAAAAGATGTGAACCCAAATATCCCGTAGCTCCGGTTAAAAAGATGTGTTGGTTGCTATATGCCTGTATGCCATTTGCAGGATGAGTTCCGAATGATTTAGGATATTCCTCTAAATCTTGAATTTCTGAGCTATCCAACATGTTGTCCTCGATCACAAGCATATCCCTAAGTTCAATCACTCTTTCAGCTAGTTTTGCAATGGTTGGAAAAGCGAAGAAATCATTTATTTTTAATTTCGGGAACTTCGGTTTTAGAATAACAAGGATTTCTAGTATCTTTAGTGAATGCCCACCGACCTCAAAGAAGTCATCATGTATACCAATATGCGTGCGATTAATCGCTTGCTCCCAAGCAGCGGATATCTCCTGCTCCAATTCATTACGGGGAGCTACATAATCAGCGTTCTCCTCTACGGTTACTTCCACTTCGAACCGTGCAAGTTGCTTACGATCGATCTTCAGTGTAGGTGATACAGGCATCTCATCTAGATAGCAGAAATGACTTGGGACCATATAGGATGGCACCCTTTTATTCAAATACTGGACAAGTTCACTCTTAGCTATCGCTTCGCCATTCTTTGATGTATAGAAGGCAACGAGGTACTTGCTTCCATCTGTCTCTGCCTTCGCGATAATTGCTGTTTCTTTTATGTTCTCATGTTTAATTAGGTTTTCCTCAATTTCGCCAATCTCAATTCGGTATCCTCTGATCTTAACCTGCAGATCCCTTCTGCTTACATACTGGATTCCGCTCTTTTGCAACATCACTATGTCTCCAGAACGATAGTATCGCTTACCCGAAGTCGGATCAACAGGATCTGAGATGAACACTTCATTCGTCTTGTCAGGTAAGTTCAGATAACCTTTAGCAATACCAACAGAACTAATCAGCATTTCACCCATTACATTTAACGGACAAGGTTGATCATTGTCGTTCACGATCAAAACTTCATAGTTTGTGAGGGGCAATCCAATAGGAATTCCATATACATTATCTTGAACAATATAATCAATAATATGAACCGTCGATAAGGCTGTAACCTCCGTTGGACCATACCCATTTAGAATCTTAATATTCTTATGAAGCTTCTTCTGTAATCCCCGAACAGCCTCGCCCATTACAGCCTCACCACCCACAGAGATACTCTTAATAGCACTATACTTCAGTGCATCTTCATCACTGAGATGGACAGACAACTGATTAAAGAATACGGTCGGCAAGAAACAGATGCGAGTAGCTCTCAATTCCTCAATCGCTGCGGTAAATGACTCTATTGAGAAACGCTGTTCATTATTTAAAATATGCAACCTAGACCCGCTGCATATCGAACTGTACAAATCATATACCGAGGCATCGAAGCTAAAGGTTGCGTACTGTAACATCACATCATGTTCGTTAAACTGTAGGTTTTCCTTACTTGCCAGAGCAAGGTTTACAACACCTGCATGTACGATCATAGCCCCTTTAGGCTTGCCTGTAGAACCGGATGTATAGATGACATAAGCCATATCATCTGGATGATGGATCACATGAACGGAGTCATCGGAATATAAGTCTAGCTGCTTGTCTAGACAAAAAATAGCAACGTCCGAATCATTCCCACTCAACAGATCTGTTAACTTCGAAGTGAAATGCTCTTTTGTAATAACGATATGAGACTGTGTGTCTGAAACAATATAAGAGTTCCGGTCATCTGGATGCTCTGGATCAAGGGGGATATATGCCCCGCCAGCTTTTAACACACCCAACATGCTTACAATGGCATCCATGCCTCTCTCCATAAAGATAGCAACAAATTCACCTTTAGTAACACCCTTTTGCACCAACATGTTAGCCACTTGATTCGATAAACGATCCAATTGGGTGTATGTTAAACTCCCCTCATCCGAGGAAAGGGCAATACGATTAGTATAACGAGCCACCGATGATGCGAACATCGCTGGAATGGTTAACGTATCAGGCCATTCCTTACTTGTATTATTAAGCTCTGCATATGCATTCATATCTTCTTCAGTCAAGATCGGAATGTCGCCGATAGAGACATCGTTGTTCACTAGAACAGCTTTCACTATGGACTGAAAGTGACGTGCAAACTTTTGAATGGTAGCCTCTTTAAACAAGTTGTTATGATAGGTGATGTGAGCAACCCATGCCCCTTCTTCTTCACGAACAAACCAATTCAGAGAACTATCCTTTAACGTATCATTCTCCCCGTAGATTGTCTTAATGATGGATGATTGACCCACCACTTCTTCGATCTCTGATAGAAGTAGACTAGCATCATAGCTACTATTTAGTTTCTCAATCGTATTTGCAAATAATTGCTGGAATGAAATATTCCCTTCCCATATCATTCGAAGTGGTAAGATATTCCCTCTAGTATCGTTTACTCCAACGATCAGATCTCTCTCGCCCGTCATTCTGTGTAGAAATACAAAGTAACAACTAAGCATCCACACACTCATATCACAACGATGGTGGAGTTCAATCATTTGCTCTGCCTGCACATCTAATTTAAAGGTCGTCTTCTGAAGTTTTCTGGAAGTTAAATGATTAGGGAAATCCGTATAGATATCCAATGCCGACAAAGGCGCTTGAAGCTCCTTCATCCAATAATCTTTCACAGTTCCATGATTCATGATGGTACTCATCTACAACAACTCCTTGTTATCTCTCTATAAATTCAGTATCAGAATACGAATGGCCATCTAGGATGTACTTATTCTAGACTTTCAATTCAATAACTAAATCCTCAAGTTCAGTGGAGATTTGAGTCAAATGCTTTGCCGTGTCAACCATTTTACCTGCAGATACACGTTGTTCATTAGCACTTGATTTGATCTCTTCTGATAATTCTGCATTTCTCTCAGCCGTAACAGAAAGTTGTTTGATAGAAGCAGTAATTTGCTCCGTCTCTGCTACCATTTCTTCCGTTGCAGCAGACACCTCCTGAATCTGACTCGTAACCGATTCTGTGGCCGATACTAATGTAGCAAATAATTCCCCTGTTTCTTGTACAATCCCTATTCCGACTTCAACGTTATGTTCGCCTTCATTGATTGCCTCTACAGCAACTTGAGTTTCCTTCTGAATGTAGTGAATTAACTCAGTAATTTGTTCTGCTGACTTTCTTGATTCCTCTGACAGCTTCTTCACCTCATTGGCTACAACAGCAAACCCTCGTCCTTCTTCTCCAGCCCTAGCCGCTTCAATACTCGCATTCAGAGATAGTAATTGTGTTTGTGTAGCAATTTGGGTAATGACCTGTACAATTTCTCCAATCTGTCCAGAACGTTTCTGTAACTGTTCGATAGAGACCACTGAATGAAGTACAGATTTATGAATAGCGTCCATCTGTTTCATCACTTTATCAACATTCACACTACCTTGTTCTGAATGCTCTCTCATATTCATAGACGTATCAGATAACACATTGGTACTTCCTGCAATCGTGCCAACCCCTGAAGATATTTCTTCCAGCGAGATGGCACTCTCTACGATTGACCTACTCTGCTGTGATGCCTGGTCAGATATTCCATCAATATTCTTAGTAATCTCCATCGAAATATGTTGATTATCTTCCAAAGCAGCGAATAATTCCTTCCCCTGCTCAGCCGATTGTATTGATATCGATCTAATCGTCGTAACCAAACGGTTAATCGTGACTACCGTCCCATTAAACTTCTCAGCCACTTGACCCAGTTCGTCTTTGCTTGTTGCCAACTGAACGTTGAAGTCACCTTGACTTAATTTCTCTAGCGCTTTAATCAAATCTTGCACAGGTGCAAAAGTCCGCTTCGTAATAAAATACTGAATTGTTATCATAATAATTAAGATCAATACCAAAGCTATTGACGTATATTTTAGCAATTCTTGTTTGCCGTTCTTAATTAGGCTTGCATCGACATCGATACCCATGTAAGCAAATATATTTCCTTCTGCATCCTTGTATGGAGCAAGAACAGTTACCCAAGTACCAAATCCATCATCATACGGTTGGGTAAACGTTAATTCTTTGGTCTTTAGCATTTTTCTTACACCGTCTGCATGAATTTCAGGTTGCGGATATATTGCTCCTAAATTCAGACCTTCTTCTTGAATAATCGCATCTAAGAGTTCATCTGAGAAGGCAATCATTGATGTTCCGTTACCCTTCTCAAGTTCAGGACCAAATAAATACCCTTGAGATACGTTAGGATGTTGAATAGGTAATTCCGCAAATATTTCTGCCATTTTCCTCTGGATCGGTGATTGGCGGTCAGTATTAGCCTTTGCTTCCGCAACCTCTTCTGTCGTTACCTTACTCTCCCATGATTCCATTATTTTTCTTGAATCCGACTCCAATTGGTTCGTCAATACATTCCCCTGGATATAATAACTTGCTGCAATCAATATGACACCTGTTAAAAGAATAAAGAGACTCGTCCATAACATATTTTTAGTGACAATACTTTTGTTACTAAAGAACCCTTTTAGTTTTTTTAAAAACTTCATTTATATGTCTCCTCTTATTTGTTATAATATGAATCTATTACATATGTATTTCATTCTAGGTTGTAGTTGCTTACTAAAGAGTCAATTCCCCCCTTAATCTTTTAAGTCATACTTCATTCCTATTAAAATAAAAAATGGTGTTCCACAAAACTGACTAAGCAGCCGCAGATCACCAATTTATTGCAACTGGCTGACTTTCCCTGAGGAATTAGTCCCTATAGCTTTGCGTCACTACCTTTCGGTAGTTTTGCCTTATTAATATATAAAGTTGTTAAAAAAATCTTTTATTCGACAACAACCAACAACGATACTCATTTTACTATGTATTTGTAAACATTTCCAGCGTTTTTTCGGTAGAATTTATATGTTCTTTGTCGAAATATAAAATTTATTGTTCGAATCACTTGATTTACGAACAAAAAAAATAGGAACTGAACAATAGTTCAGTTCCTATTTCTTGCTTCTATCGGTCTATTTTATCCCAAAGCCACTCTAATACCGACGTATTTACGTCCTTCTGCCGTTAACACGCGCATGTCTTTATGACTTCCTTTATCAAGTTCTGTAAATTTCACCTGTGCGCCATCTAGGTCTTCTAGTATATTAGTAATGGTATAACCTGCACTTATCAGTATATCTATTTGCTCTTTCTCACATTGATAATCTTCATGATCTGACATCAACTTCCTCCCCCTATGCCGATCTGTGCTGGTCCCTTAGAGTACTTCTTAACTCCCTCAAAACGCTTACGTCTTAGATACTGTCCCGCTCCCGCAGCACCCACAAACTCCTTATTTCGAATCACAAATGTCCCTCGACTTAAGACGGATACAGGCTCTCCCGTAATCGACATTCCTTCAAAGGCATTGTAATCCACATTCATATGGTGTGTTTCCACTGAGATCGTTCTTTCCACTGTGGGATCAAAGATAACGATATCTGCATCACTCCCTACCGCAATCGTTCCCTTCTGCGGAAAGATTCCAAATAACTTAGCACTAGAAGTCGCTATGATATCCACGAATTGATGAAGAGAAATCCTCCCTTTACCCACTCCCTCCGAAAATAATATACTGAAGCGATCCTCAATCATGGGCCCTCCATTTGGTATTTTGGAGAAATCGTTCAACCCCATATCCTTCTGACCGTTGAAATCGAAAGAACATTGATCAGATCCGATCGTTTGTAGCGCTCCACTTCGCAGTGCCGCCCATAACACATCTTGGTTCCATGACTCCCGAAGTGGTGGAGACCACACATACTTTGCACCTTCGAAGTCCGGCTTCTCCATATAAGATTGATCTAACACTAAATATTGTGGACAGGTCTCGCCGAATACTCGAAGTCCTTTCTTGCGTGCCTCTGCAATCTTCCATGCGGCTTCGGCACAAGTGACATGAACAACATATAACTGTGAATCTGCTAGTTCTGTTAAATAAGCCGCTCTACCCGTGGCTTCGCCCTCTAGCACCGGAGGTCTTGTTAATGCGTGATAGATCGGCGCAGTATTTCCATCAGATAATGCCTTCTCTACCAAATACTCAATAACATCGCCATTCTCTGCATGTACCATGACTAAGGCGCCTTCCTCTTTAGCTAATAAAAGGGTTTTATATAACGTTCCATCATCCGCCTGGAAGACATGCTTATAAGCCATAAACACCTTCAGAGACGTGATCCCTTCCTCCTCAATAATGAGAGGAAGTTCTTGGAGTACGGCATCATTCACTTCAGAGACCATTAAGTGAAATCCATAATCAATAACGGACTTTTTTTCAGATTTAGCATGCCATGTTTCTACAGCCTTACTTAGAGGTTCACCTTTCGTTGTCAGACAGAAATCAATCACTGTCGTTGTTCCACCAAAGGCCGCAGCAATCGTACCTGTCTCGAAATCATCTTTCGTCATCGTTCCACCAAAAGGCATATCTAGATGAGTATGTGGGTCCACGCCACCTGGGAATACATAACAACCAGAGGCATCGATGATCTCGGCTCCTGGTTCATCCAGATGGAGACCAATCCGAGTAATTACTTCACCCTCAATAAGAATGTCACCGATATAGGTGTCACTAGCCGTTACAATCGTTCCGTTCTTAATGATTTTTGCCATGGTTCATCCTACCTCCAGTTCAGAAGATTCCGAATTAAGCCTAGCTAGTACCTTTTGTCTCTCATTCCAGCTCATTGGAGCATGTTCATTTACAAGCTCAACCATATTGATGGCTCCGTCCACAGGACATACAATCGAGCATAGATTGCAGCCTACACAGTCCTCTTCACGTACTTGCAGAATAGCCTTGCCATCAGGATCATGCAGCATATCGATACATTGATGGGATGTGTCCTCGCATGCAATATGGCACTTATTACAGTTGATACACGTAACAGGATCGATTCTCGCCACCACTTTATAATTGAGATCTAAATCTCCCCAATTGGAATAACGACTAACCGTTTGTCCAACTAAGCTCATCACGGATTCGATTCCCTTGTCATCCAGGTAGTTATTTAATCCATCAATCATATCTTCAACAATTCGGAATCCATGGTGCATGACAGCTGTACATACCTGAACACCCGTTGCTCCCATGAGCATGAATTCCACGGCATCCTGCCAAGTCGAAATTCCACCAATACCTGAAATAGGAACTCCAACATTCACATCCCTTGCACATTCTGCCACCATATTTAACGCAATGGGCTTAACAGCAGGTCCACAGTACCCACCATGTGCACCTTTTCCGCCAACATGCGGAATGGTGTTCCAAGAGTGAATATCCACGCCTGCGAGACTGTTGATCGTATTAATCATACTGACTGCATCCGCTCCGCCTTTAACAGCATGACGCGCAACAACGGTAATATCCGTAATATTGGGTGTTAACTTTACGATCACAGGTGTCTCTGCGACTTCCTTGACCCACATTGTCTGTTTCTCTACGAGGTCGGGCTGTTGCCCCGAGGCTGCACCCATTCCTCGTTCCGCCATACCATGCGGGCAACCAAAATTCAATTCAAGTCCATCTACGCCGATGGCCTCTACTCTTTTAACAATTTCATGCCACTTCTCTCGTGTGGGTTCTACCATCAGGGATGCAATAATCGCATGGTTGGGAAATCTCTTCTTCGTCTCGTAGATTTCCTTCAGATTCACTTCAAGAGGTCGATCCGTGATAAGTTCTATGTTATTGAAGCCCGCTACTCTCTGCCCATTGAAATGAACTGCAGCAAACCTTGATGAAGTGTTAATAATGGGGTCTCCGAGTGTCTTCCAGACGGCACCACCCCAGCCTGCCTCAAATGCACGTTGCACCTGATATCCGGTATTTGTTGGAGGTGCAGACGCTAACCAAAAAGGGTTCGGTGATTTAATTCCTGCAAGATCAATACGTAAATCCGCCATACGCAAGCTCCTCCCTTGTCATACACATTTAGTCCTACTCCAAGTATCCTTTTTATGAAAAACCGACATGGTGCTATTTATATAATGGACTCTGTTACAAGATCATTCTCCATAGAGAATCTTCTCGTTATAGCTTGAGCCACTAGCTTACCTTGTTGCGCAGCCGACACGACCATCGCTTCGCCCTTCCCCGATCCAAATACAATATCGCCAGCTGCATAAATCTTAGGATGAGACGTCAGAAGGGAAGCATCATCAATACTGACTACGCCCCGGACATGTTCCAATCCCAAATGTTCAATGAGTTCTACGTGACGTGTCTGTCCGATTGCAAGCACTACGGCATCTACTGGCAACAACACATTAGATCCTTCAACAGGAACTGGAATCAATCTTCCGTCTTTTCCCTTTTCCTCGGATAATTTCATCTGGACACATTCCAAATGCGTGACCTTAGCATAGACATCCCCAATGATACGGGTTGGGGCTGTGAGCCAACTAAATTCTACCCCTTCTTGCTTCGCAAACTCATACTCAAAGTCATAGGCTGTCATTTCTTCTCGGGTACGTCTATAGATCATTCTCACTTGTGTCGCACCTAGTCTGACCGAACAAGTCGCAGCATCAATCGCCGTATTCCCTGCTCCAATCACCGCAATGCGTTTCCCTAGTAAGTTCATAGAGGTTAGATTACTCTTTGTGCTCTCAACCAGTTCGATCGCATCATACACGCCATCTAACTCTTCTCCTTCTAACCCAATAGGGGGAACGTATCCCATACCCGCAGCTAGAACGACAACATCATATTCTTCTAATAATTGTTCCACCGTAATGTCTACTCCAACTTTAACGCCTGTCTGAATCGTTACCCCAAGCTTCTCAACTTGCTCCACTTCCCATAACGATATCGTCTGTGGCAAGCGAAATGAAACAATCCCATACGTGTCTAATCCGCCAGCTATAGCCCTTGCCTCATAGATCACAACAGCGAAGCCCGCTCTGGCAAGATCTCTTGCAGCAGATAGCCCTGCGGGTCCTCCCCCAATGATGGCTACTTTCTTCCCGTTAGTTGCTCCAGCTGAGAATAGCTGTATATTATTTTCTCTTGCCCAATCCGTTGCGTAACGTTGCAACAAACCAATCTCAATTGGCTTCGATGCATCGTTCAACACGCAAGCTCCCTCGCATAACTCATCCGTTGGACATACTCTTGCACAACTTGCTCCTATCGGATTAGAGTCCATAATGGTCGTTGCTGATCCTTTTAAATTATCTGTTGCAATTCGTTTGATAAATGAAGGTATGTTAATGCCTGTAGGACAAGCTTTAATACAAGGTGCATCATAACAATAGAGACAACGGTTCGACTCTTCCATCGCCGCTTTCCGACTCAATCCTTCCTCGAATTCATCAAAGTTACGTGGTAACATGTCCGTGAAATAGGTCTGCTGAAGTGGATGGTTATTCGCCATCATGTGCTCCCCCCTGTATCACATACTCCGTATGATCAACCCCGTCTGAATTAGTCTGATCTTGATCTAGGCACATTTTGAGTACGGTCTGATAGAGAATTTCCGTGCCCAATGCAATATCTTCCTTACTTGAGTACTCCTGCGGGTTATGGCTAATGCCATCTTTACAGCGAACAAAAATCATACCGTAATCACAGTAATACGACATGGCAATGGAGTCGTGAAAAGGTCCACTCATAAGCTCAGGAGCCTTGATGTTCATTTCTTGTGCAGCTTCTCGAATGTAACCCTTGATGTAATCCGCACAGTACCGCGGTTCACTTCTCATATCTTCTCTAATCTCTACTCGAAGTCCATGTTCCTGTATAACATCATCGATTAGATCACGTAGTTGTTGCTCTAACCGATCTCTACGTTGCAACTCAATATCTCGCAAATCAATCGTGAACCGCACATGTTCTGGAATGATATTCCGCGAATCAGGAAATACCTGAAGAGAGCCAACCGTGCCTACCGTTGGGGCATCTGGATCTCTAGAGGCAATAGCTTGAAGCCCAACAATAATCTTGGACGCTCCGACCAAGGCATCTTGTCTTAGATTCATAGGCACAGACCCCGCATGACCAGCGAATCCATACACATCAACCGTCCACCATAGAGGACCCGATATTCCAGTAACGATACCTACTGCACAATCCACCGATTCTAGAACCGGACCTTGCTCGATATGCAACTCCAGAAAGGCGCCAATCTCGCCAGCTCCATATTGAGAATCAACGAACTTGTCAGGATCTCCACCGAATTCTAGTAACGCTTCTCGACGTGTGACTCCATTCTTGTCCTCACGTTCTAACTCCCCTTCCTCTAGCTGATTCAGAATTCCACGTACACCAAACAACCCCTTGTTAAAGCGACATCCTTCTTCATCACAAAAGGAGACCACTTCGATAGAAACTCTTGGAATCATTCCTTTGTCAGATAACGTTTGAACGGTTTCAATTGCGCCTACCACACCAATAATTCCATCGAATCTGCCTGCATAGGGTTGTGTATCAATGTGTGATCCTACCATCACGGCTGGAGCTTCCCGATCAGTTCCCTCGATTCGTCCTATCAAGTTACCAAAGGCATCGATTCGAGTTTTTAATCCAGCTTGCTCCATCCATATCCTTACGACATCCACGGCTTCACGATCTTCCTTGGAAAGAGCAAGTCTGCATACCCCTGTGTCACTAATTTTGCCAATCTCAGCGAGCCGTAAGACTCTTTCTTGGACTCTATCTGCACTGATGGTTAAATTCCGCATGACATTCCCCTCCAGGATATTTATTCATTTGTGTAACATAATATAACATGTAAACTACATTTAGGGTTTAAAATATTTTTGTTGGGACACAGAATGTTATTTTCACTTCAATTCACGCATTTACATTACCTTATAAGTTATATATGCTAACATTAGATGGTTAAGATTATGGATTATTGTGACAAAACACTTCATTCATTTGAAAGCGAGGGATTATCGTGGATATGGAACTCGTATTTACTATCAAGGACGCCTTACAAAGACCTCTATTTCAAGACGTTGAGGTTGTAGCAGGCCTGAATGGAATTCATCGTCAGATTCGTTGGGTTCATATCTTAGAAATCGTGAACTTTGAGACTCTTATCCACGGAGAGGAAATGATCCTCACCACTGGCATGGGTTTTAATGTAGATACCCTCTCATCCATCACATTTACTGAGAATCTAATGAAGCAGAATGTAGCATGTCTATGCATTGAGATCGGGCCCTATTTCGACAGCATCCCAGACCAATTGCTTGAACTGTGCAACTTGCATGATTTCCCACTCATTGTATTTCCTCAGCCCGTTCGTTTTGTCGATATCACGCTTGACCTGCACTCGATCATCATTAATCGTCATCACAGAATGCTTCAAGAACTTGAGAGTATCTCTAGAGAGTTTCATCGCTTAACCCTTACTTCTCAAGGA
This sequence comes from Paenibacillus sp. Y301, assembly GCF_059445505.1. NCBI lineage: Bacteria > Bacillati > Bacillota > Bacilli > Caryophanales > Paenibacillaceae > Paenibacillus > Paenibacillus sp. Y301. Next base: position 288,134 of record NZ_JCAIUL010000007.1, read on the forward strand.
ACATGGAAAGTCCTTCAATTGCTACACCACAGCACCCATGCTCAGATTATCTATCAACCTAACCAAGGTAAGACCCTATTCCATCCTTCTAACCTTTCCTTTCAAGAACAAAATCTGTTCCTCGACTGGTTCCATACCATACAAACAGAATTAGAAGGTCTCAAGCCTGACGGGGCATCTTATCTCCGCGAATATAATAACCATATCGTAGTAATCAAACCTGTAGGTGCACTAGATCAGACTTGGGCTTATATCATCGTCATGTGTCAGCATCGACCTCGAGAGTATGATTACATGCTTTTAGATTCTGCCTCACTATCCATTGCTCAAGAATAACTTCGAACTCGATACATGGAAGAACGCAAACTATTTTCCGAGAATTTATGGGTAGATGAACTTATGAATTCCTCGTTCAAAGATGAGAACCAACTGAAGGCCCTAATCGGACCCGATTTTAAAAAATATAACGAACTCTCTTATCGCGTCTGCTTGATCGAAATCGAGAATTTATACGACCTAACATGGAATCACTCGGATCACGAATGGGAATCGGATGGCAAGACACTTCAGTCTTTCATTCGTAATTATCTAGGACCGTTAATTGATTATGATGAAGCCAAAGGAAGTGAGTTACTGTTAACGCTTCGGGTATATCTTGATCATGATGGATCTAAGCAAGAATCTGCGCGGAAATTATTCATTGTTCGACAGTCTCTGTACTATCGTCTAGATCAAATCACCGAGCTGCTCAGCAAAGACTTCATGTTGCCAGAGAACCGAATTGCGATCCAAGTCGCACTCCGTGCTTATCAATTACTTGAACCTAACAAAATGAAGGTGAAGTTAGATAGCCAGATCATGTCGTGACTTTCGGAGGTTACTGACTATTCATCACCCGTTTAAACGTACTCACGATAAACTCTAAATCATCATCCGTAGAAGACAATGGCGGTGCTAGGGTTAATACATTATTGAACCCGGCTACGGTATCGCCATTCTTCCCGATAATGAGTCCTTGTGCTTTACATTCACTTATCACTTTCTTCACAAGATCCAGTGGTGCCGGTACCTTCGTTCGTTTATCCGCGACAAGTTCAACCCCAAGAATTAACCCGAAGCTACGGATATCACCAACAAGGGGATGGTCCAGCAGTTCCATCAATTCATCCTTCAGACGCTCCCCCAATATTCGAGAACGTTCAACCAGATTGTCCTGCTCGATAATTTCAAGGTTTCGAAGTGCTAAGGCACACGCTGCTGGATTCCCACCAAAGGTATTCACATGGCGGAAATGGCTGTACTCCCCTTCATCTTTAAAAGCATCATAAATATCTTTGCGCACTGCTGTTGCAGATAAGGGAAGGTACCCGCTCGTCAATCCCTTGGCCATGGTCACGATATCTGGCTTCATATTGAAATTCTGGTGTCCAAACTTCTTTCCAGAGCGTCCGAACCCACAGATCACTTCATCAACAATAAGGATTACACCATATGTGCTACAGATCTCCTGCACCCGTTCCATGTAGATGGCATGCGGAACAATGACTCCACCTCCTGTAATTGCAGGCTCCATGATGACACCGGCAATACTCTCAACACCTTCCCAAATGATCGTATCCTCTAACGATTGGGCACATTGTAAGTTAAATGCTTCAATGGACTGCCCTTCCGGACGACGGTAGCTATCTGGTGGGCTCACATGAAGAAACCCACTGCTAAGGGGTTCATATTTAAATTTGCGCTGAGCTTGACCCGTGGCAGAAAGCGCTCCCAATGAACTTCCATGGTATCCGCGATAGCGTGAAATGAACTTATATCGATAGTGTTGCCCGATCTGCTGCTGGTATTGTCTAACCATTTTGAAGGCCGCTTCATTTGCTTCAGAACCACTATTAGAGAAGAAGATGACGTAATCACCTTCCAACCATTCATTTAATTTCTCGGCGAGAAGAATAGCTGGCATATGACTCTGTGTCAGTGGAAAATAAGGCAATTTCAACAGTTGTTCATATGCCGCTTCCGCTAATTCCTTTCGCCCGTATCCAACATTCACACACCAGAGACCCGACATCCCATCTAAGTATTTATTACCCGACATGTCTGTAATCCATGAGCCTTGCGCCTCGGTAACGACCATTGGAGGATTATTCTCACTATAGGGCAACATACTGTGCCATAGGTATTTCTGATCTTTATGACTTACGTTGGCACTGTCCGTCTCGGTATTGAGCACGTTAATCCCTCCCCCTATTGCATTCTTATACTCATTTCTCAATATCGAGCGGTCACCATTTTCTTACGTGTATAGAACTCAACCCCATCACGACCATTCGCATGTAGATCACCGTAAAATGACTTCTTGTATCCCGAGAAAGGAAAGAATGCCATCGGCGCCGGGACACCAAGATTAACACCTAACATTCCTGAATCGATGTCTTCACGAAATTGCCGAATGGCTTTTGCGCTATCGGTATAGATACAGGCTCCATTCGCGAATTCTGATTGATTCGCAACATCAATCGCATCACTTAGACTTTTGACGCGTACGATGGAGAGGATCGGAGCAAAGATCTCATCTTTCCAGATGGTCATATGTGTCTGCACTTGATCAAAGATCGTTGGGCCAATGAAATACCCTTCCGTCTGCATAGCGGCGCCATCTTTCCTTCCATCTCTCACAAGGAGGGCTTGTTCCTGTTCCCCAATCTCGATATACTTCAACGTTCGTTCTTTATTGGATTGTCTAATGACAGGTCCAAGGAACACGCCTTCATCACTTCCATTACCGATCTTAAGCTGATCAGATGCCTCAATGAGTCGATTCACGAAATCATCCGCAATCTCCTTAAGAACGACGACAACAGAACAAGCCATACATCGTTCACCCGCGGAACCAAAGGCAGCGCTGATAATATTCTTTACGGCATTATCCATATCGGCATCTGGAAGCACAATGGAATGATTCTTAGCACCTGCAAGAGCTTGAACTCGCTTCCCCGTTGCAGTCCCCTGCGAATATACATATTCCGCCACAGGCTGCGAACCAACGAATGAGATCGCCTTGATCTCATTATTTTGTAACATGGCATTGACGACATCATGGGCTCCGTGCACAATATTGAGCACCCCATCTGGGAAACCCGCTTCCTGAAACAACTCCGCCAAACGATTCACCAATAGAGGCGTTCTTTCGGATGGCTTGAGAACGAATGTATTGCCACAAGCCACCGCTAACGGAAACATCCAACACGGAACCATCATGGGGAAGTTGAATGGTGTAATCCCCCCAATGACACCAATAGGGTATCGGTACATCCCCGACTCAATGCCTGTCGCAATATCAGGAAGTTGGCTTCCCATCATGAGTGTCGGTGTGCCTGCGGCAAATTCCACACATTCAATCCCCCGGCCAACTTCACCGTAAGCTTCTTCGTAGCTTTTACCATTCTCCAACGTAATGAGCTGCGCCAATTCGCTCCATTGCTCAATCAATAGCTGTTGATACCTAAAAAGATATCTCGCTCTGCGTGGAGTAGGTACTTTTCGCCAAGATTCAAAAGCCTTAACTGCGACGCTCACCGCTTCATCCAGTTCTTCCTTCGTTGAAATCGGAACATAAGCGATCGTCTCACCTGTCGCAGGATTGAACACCTCCTCAACTTGCGTAGACTTAGATTCAACCCACTTCCCCTGAATGTAATTGTTAAGTGTCTCAACTTGCGTCTGATTCAATCCCACGGTTACCATCTCTTCTCTGGGTTATTCCCATGCTATTATAGTCGAGCTAGCTCTTGATACGTCTCAGGACGCCGATCACGATAGAATTGCCAACTCTCGCGAACCTCACGAATGAGGGATTTGTTCATATCTCCAATGATGACCTCATCCTGGTCACGGCTACCCATGGCAACGAAATTTCCACGTGGGTCTACGATATACGACTGACCGTAGAATTCACCCATATTCCATGGACCTTCCGTACCCACTCGATTAATCGCTGCCACATAATATCCATTAGCTACCGCATGAGCTGGTTGTTCTAACTTTCATAAGTATTCCGACGTCCCCGCTACGGTTGCAGAAGGGTTAAAGACAATCTCAGCCCCATTGAGCCCAAGCATTCTTGCACCTTCTGGAAAGTGACGATCATAACAAATGTATACGCCGACTTTGGCAAAAGCAGTATCAAATACAGGATATCCAAGGTTACCCGGCTTAAAATAATACTTCTCCCAGAATCCAAAGTCGCCCCCACCTGCACCCACATGTGGAATATGATGCTTACGATACTTCCCAAGGTATGAACCATCCGCATCGATAACCGCCGCCGTATTGTAATACGTTGCGATCCCTTCTCGTTCGTAGATCGGTAATATGATTACGATTCCTAATTCCTTAGCTAAATCCTGAAACAACCTTGTCGTGGGGCCATTCGGAACTTCTTCTGCCGCGTCGTACCATTTATCCGTCTGTTCTGCACAGAAATATGGGCCATAAAATATTTCCTGAAGAGATACGATTTGAGCTCCTCTTTGTTTCGCCTCACGCACAAGCTTCATATGTTTCTCGATTGAGCTAGCCTTGTGAATATTCACGGGTTCGCTACCATCTACATCATGTTTCACCTGAATCAACCCAATGGTTACCGTATCCATGATTGTCTTCCCCCTCTTAATGTAGCTTCAAGGTGACTCACTACCAGCAGTCACCTTGTCACTCTATGAATAAATATTGCTACATCCTATTATTTAGAAGCCATATCCATAATCTCATTCGTGTAAGCTTCTTTTAGATCTGCTGGTTTCTTAATCACACCGAATTGATGTGCAATATCAGCCGTCTGTTTGAATGCCGCTTCATCGATATATCCCATTTTGGCAGGGTCAAATCCTTCTGGAAGAATCAACTTCGCAACTTCCTTCATCATCGTTACTTGATGGTCTCTAGAAGTGCTACCCTCCTCTGCTTCCTTCATCACACTATCAACCGCGCCTTCAGGATCATCAATCGCTTGCTTCCAACCCTTTAATGAAGCACGTAGGAACTTAGCAGCGGTTTCTTTGTTATCTGCTAACCACTCTTTATTGGCAAATAGGTTATCTTCCAACATCGCTACACCTTCCGCATTCATATCAATCACGTTCAAGTCGCTCTCAAGTGTCCCTTGTTCCAATACCATTTGGAATTCGTTATATGTCATGGCGGATGCAGCATCTACTTCTCCAGTGAAGAATTGATCCATAGTGAATCCTTGCTTAGCAAATTCTAAATCCTTATTTGGATCGAACTTATATTTATCAAACAAAGCTAGAATCTCGAATTCATTGCCACCCATCCAGTTACCAACCTTTTTCCCTTTGAGATCAGAAGGGGAATTAATCCCCGCTTCTTTTTTTGGAGACGAGTACAAGACCACTCTTCTGATAGATTTGAGCAATTTCAATAAGCGGCAAGCCTTCCTCTTGATGTGGCAAAAGACTAGCAACCCAATCCACACCAATATCAGCTGCTCCACTGGCTACTTGTTGCTCTGGTACAATATCCGGTCCCCCTGGTAGAATCGCTACCGCTAGTCCCTCTTCCTTGTAATATCCCTTTTCCAGTGCCACATAATATCCTGCGAACTGAGCTTGAGGAACCCATTTCAGTTGCAACTTCACCTTGACTGGATCTGCTGATGCTTCCACTGCCGCTGTTGGTTCACTTGTCTTACCAGTTGTATCCGTTTCACCTTTTGTATTGTTACCACACCCAGCTATTATCGAAGAAATCATCAATATTATGGCCAACAACAACGTGCTACGGTATTTCCGACTCGATTTCTTCATGGATAGCTCCCCCTATTTTTAGAAAAAATATTAACCACAACCTGACATCATATTTAATCGAAGTATGTTATATTCAGTCCATTCCACAGCTTCTCTCCCAATAGGGAGTACCACGTCAGTAGTCTACGTGGATGCAATCCACCTTTTTTTCAAAACTTTACGGTGTGTCCGTTGTGAGGGATGCCACTTGATACAATACTTTTCAATTCTTTCTACGAGTAAATAAAAGATAACACCTGCAATAGCCGCTACAATAATACATGACCAGCCTAGTGGCATCTTGGCTACTTTAATGGAGTTGGAGAGCAGATACCCAAGTCCGCGGGATGAGAAAAAGAATTCACCAACAATGGCTCCAATCATACTTGCCGTGGTGTTAATCTTCAATGCAGTGAATACATATGGAAGACTATTCACAACTCTCAAATACCGGAATACTTCATGCTTCTTCGCAGCGTAAGAGTGCATAAGATCAAGTGCCAGTGGATCTACCGTACTCATTCCCTTGTGCGCATTCATTGCCATAGCCGCCATCGTCGTCGCGGTCACAATGGCCATTCTTGAACCCATTCCATCCCCGAACCATAGGTTCATGATAGGAGCCTAAGCTACGATGGGTACTGCATTCAAAGCAGCTACGAGCAGGATACTTCCTATTCCCCAGCGTGGCCAAGCAGTCGCTACCAGTGCAATGATGAAACCCAGTGCTGATCCTACAAGCATCCCTAACACTGCCTCCGTAAGCGTATATCGGGTATAAGAAATTAATAGACTCATATGATCTACCATCGCATTTCCTATCGTCGATGGAAGGGGTAATTGGTATGTTTTTAGATCAAATAAGGAATGGATTACCTGCATCTGCCACAAAGTGATAAAAAGGACTCCTGCTAGAAGAGGGAGTCCGATTCGACTTCCTGATCCTCTCTTTCTTTTTCCTAGGTTAGCCTTCACCACGGATTGAACGTTTATATTCGATGAAGGCATAGAATTAGGCAGTTGAATTACTAGAGCTGCATCATGTTCGCCTGTTGGATTATCCCAATCTAGTTCCTCTAAAGAGTCTCCCTTCATTCGTTGTTCCCTCCTTTTGCTCGGAACTCAGGTTGCCATGGTGAGACCCAACGCTCAATAAGGCTCATAAGTAGATAACTGAGTACACCTAACAATGCGCCTACAATGACCGTTGACCAGAACATGTACGTATGAGAAGGACCATAATATAGATTGCGTAACATAATTACTCCGATACCATGCTGTGCTCCCATAAGTTCTACTAATATAGCGCCAGTCACTGCCAGCGGTGCTGCGATCTTTAATCCGCTAAATAATCCGGGTAACGAAGCCGGAAAGCGAAGCTTCAGATAAACATTCCACGGTTTGGCTGCACACGAGTACATTAGTTCCAGAGCCGAAGGTTCAATACTCCTTAACCCTCTCAACATATTTAAAGAGACTGGAAAAAACGTAATATATCCTGCGATAAGAATACGTGCGATTTGTTCATCTCGAACAATGCCGTACAATATAGGGGCTAACCCAAGCACCGGTATCATTTGGGAAGCAATCGCATAAGGAAAGGTCAGATTCTCTATCCATTTCGATACACTCATGAGAATCGCAATGAGTACGCCCGCAATCGCTCCAATGAGGAAGCCCACTCCCGCATTCGCAAAGGTCACCCCGCCCTCCCTCATTAAGGTTGTTCCATATTGCCCAAAGGTTCGAATCACTTCATGTACATATGGCAACTTAGATTGAGCAAGTGGCACTTGAATCAGATGTAACAATACCCAAGACATCAATTCCCATACGATGAGCAGCCCAAGTACCCATACCATCGTAGGCAACATCCGGCTACGAGAAAGCACGTTTTGTCCCTTCATCCGATGTACCATCCGACTACGAACAAACACACTTTGTCTCTTCATTCGATTACACTCCTTCGAAACTATCGCGAATCTGCGCAATGAGTTCATAGAATTGAGGACTACTTCTCATTTCCCGTGTACGTGGACGAGCTAATGGAATATCCACCACCGTTGATAACCTTCCTGGATGTGGTGATAGAACGAATACCCGATCAGATAGAAAAATAGATTCAGGAATACTGTGTGTTACAAACACAACTGTATTCTGTACCTTACTCCAAATCGACAGGAGTTCTTCATTAAGCCGCTCTCTCGTGAACTCATCTAGTGCAGAGAAGGGTTCATCCATAAGCAGAATCTCTGGCTCCATAGATAAAGCTCTAGCGATCGCAACACGTTGTTGCATTCCCCCACTTAACTGCCATGGATATTTATCTGCAAAACCCTCTAACCCAACCAGTTCCAACAGTTCATCGGGTTTACGTTCCTTTTCCAATTTCTTAACACCCATCATTTCTAATGGGAGCGTAATGTTGTCCCTAACTTTTCTCCAGTCATACAGCACAGGGCTTTGAAAGACGATTCCATACTTCTGTGCCAATCGAGCTTCCTTAGCCGTCTCTCCAGCTACTCTTAAGGTGCCGCTTGTTGGTTGAATTAGATCCGCCATTAGTCGAAGAAGCGTGGTCTTACCGCAACCCGAAGGTCCCAATAGAGAAACAAATTCCCCCTTAGCAATGTCCATACTAACTTGGTGAAGTGCCAATACCTCAGCGGAATCTGTCGCATATTGCATACTAATTTGATCTAGTTCTATTTCAGGAATCCTCGTCGCTGTCATACCCATATCCACTCCCCCGTTAACTCTATAAAAGATATTAATGTTATATTTAATGACATATATGACTGCTAGATTCGGATAATACGTACTTCGTGTTCCTTTTAATAACATCATACGCTCATGTGTTATCACTAACACTAGACAAAGCGTAAAACAGGTAGGCAAATATTGAGTCAATCTGTCTACAATCAATAATTTATGGAGAAAAGTATTTATTTAAGTGCCATTTTGGAGTTATATACTCTAACATTAAGTTGTGATCGTCATTATTTTTATCTAGAGAAATTATCCCTAATTGATTACATTTTGTAGTTTCTGTATAAGCTCCATCCCCAATCATCCACATTGGCCGGTTATTCTGTATATTGGGTTTGCACGAGAACCCGAAGGAAGTTGAACCGATCTTTAATGTTCATGATTGGAGAAATAGTTCGACGAATGGTGTATTTCGTTATCTTCATTACCACAGTAATACACACGAAGTGTTAGGCATTATCTGTGGTTCAGTAACCTAGGGAAAAAGGTCCATTGCTTGAATATTGGAGCAAGGTCTAGCATCCTGGATCTGCAGCATATTGGCCTATATAACACCTCTTGATGCAATTGCCAATGACTTGAATAACAATTGACGTTATACTTGAAGATAGTGCTTAGTTGCGTAAGGGGAGGGATGTATATGGCTAAGACAAAGGTTGCAAAAAGACCTACTCGAGATGAATTTGAATTAGAAGAGTTAGGGAATCAACTTGTCGAAGCAAAAAATGAAGACAGCGAGATTGAAGTAACCGTCTGGGGACGGGAAGAGCAAGTACGAGGTCGAATTACGATCATGGACTCACGAACGCGATTAGTTCATTTTGAGAACGATATGGGAGTAATTAAAGTACCTTTTCTAGATATTATGAGAGTGGATTACCCAAGGGATTAGTCACGTGATCATACGATTCAACTGTAACATGGAGATCATGGCGTATTTCACTAGAATACCAAATAAACCGTTGAGGACAATGACCCAGGTTTGTCCACAGCGGTTTATTTATAAATATAAGAAACCAACACGGCATTGCCGGTTCTACTTGTTATTTCCTCTAAAACAATTCCATGCTCAAGTAACGCTCACCTGTATCCGGAGCTATACAGACCACTCTTTTACCAACACCTAATCTTTTAGCTACTTGTACTGCTGCATAAACAGATGCTCCTGAGGATGGTCCTACTAGAATCCCTTCTAATCGGGCAAGGTCTTGCATCATCCCAATCGCTTCTTCATCAGCAATCTGAATGATCTCATCATAGACGCTCGTATTCAGGATACTAGGAACAAACCCCGGACTCGTTCCTACCAATTTATGAGGTCCCGGTTGGCCACCTGATAGTACAGGTGAACCCATTGGCTCAACCACGGCAATGTGTATATTCGGCAATTCTGCACGTAACGTCTCACCTGTACCTGTAATCGTACCTCCCGTACCCGCTGTCGCCACGAAAGCATCCAAGCGATAATCCATTTGCTCCAATATTTCTAGAGCTGTCGTGGTGCGATGAATGTCAGGATTGGCTTGATTCTCGAACTGTTGTGGAATAAAGCTCCCCGGGATCTCTTCTCTAAGTTCCAGTGCCTTCGCAATGGCACCTGGCATTCTTTCACTACTTGGCGTTAGAACAACCTCGGCTCCGTAAGCTTTTAAAATATTGATACGTTCCTTGGACATATTATCAGGTAGAATTAAGATAGCTTTATACCCTTTAGCCGCGGCAATCATAGCTAATCCAATCCCCGTATTCCCACTAGTCGGTTCAATAATGGTACCCCCAGGGGAAAGTAACCCATTTTTCTCAGCAGTATCAATTAGATTGTAAGCTGCTCTATCTTTAACACTCCCAGAAGGATTGAACATCTCCAACTTCGCGTATACTTCTGCAGCTCCGGCTGGGATCGTTCGAGTCAACTTCACCATGGGTGTCTGACCTATAAGCTCCGTCACATTTTGTACGATACTCATGCCTCATCTCTCCTTCATCTGTGCAGGGTTACCTAACGAATAAAAAGTTCCCCACTGAATTTATCTTAGGATATCATAATCGTATATAATTCACTAGATTTGGGATGTATTCATCTAAAAATAAACATAAAAAAACGTGTAAATCCTTTATATCATGGATTTACACGTTTTTCGATTCTAAGCGGGTGATGGGAATCGAACCCACGCTATCAGCTTGGAAGGCTGAAGTTCTACCATTGAACTACACCCGCATTAAATAAAAGTATCGGGACGACACGATTTGAACATGCGACCCCCTGGACCCAAACCAGGTGCTCTACCAAGCTGAGCTACGTCCCGATAATGTATGCCGATGAAGGGACTCGAACCCCCACGGTTTCCCTCGCGATTTTGAGTCGCGCGCGTCTGCCAGTTCCGCCACATCGGCGCATACATATAACTATTAAAATAATGGTGCGCCCTAAGAGATTCGAACTCCTGGCCTTTTGATTCGTAGTCAAACGCTCTATCCAGCTGAGCTAAGGGCGCAAATGCATGTGATAAAAATGGAGCGGACGACGGGAATCGAACCCGCGACCCTCGCCTTGGCAAGGCGATGCTCTACCGCTGAGCCACGTCCGCAAATCAATGGTGCGCGTGGAGGGACTTGAACCCCCACGTCGTGAAACGCTAGATCCTAAGTCTAGTGCGTCTGCCAATTCCGCCACACGCGCACACTTGTAAAAAAATGGTGAGCCATGAAGGATTCGAACCTTCGACACCCTGATTAAAAGTCAGGTGCTCTACCAACTGAGCTAATGGCTCATATATGGCTGGGGATATAGGATTTGAACCTATGGTGACGGAGTCAGAGTCCGTTGCCTTACCGCTTGGCTAATCCCCAACAACTACAACAGTATCGGTTGTGTAGTACAATGTTATACCTCTGATGAGATACAAAATGGTGGAGGATGATGGATTCGAACCACCGAACTCGTAGAGAGCAGATTTACAGTCTGCCGTGTTTAGCCACTTCACTAATCCTCCGTAATGGTGCCGGCGAGAGGACTTGAACCCCCAACCTACTGATTACAAGTCAGTTGCTCTACCAGTTGAGCTACACCGGCGCACCTACGAAACATTGTTCAAATCTATGGTGGCTCGGGACGGAATCGAACCGCCGACACGAGGATTTTCAGTCCTCTGCTCTACCGACTGAGCTACCGAGCCTTAATTTTTTAAAAAATGGCGGAACCGACGGGATTCGAACCCGCGATCTCCTGCGTGACAGGCAGGCATGTTAGGCCAACTACACCACGGTTCCTCATTTATAAAAATGGTGCCGGCGAGAGGACTTGAACCCCCAACCTACTGATTACAAGTCAGTTGCTCTACCAGTTGAGCTACACCGGCACGGTGTAAAAGTAATTCTTAAAAAAGTAAAAATGGTGGAGGCTGAGGGGATCGAACCCCCGACCCTCTGCTTGTAAGGCAGATGCTCTCCCAGCTGAGCTAAGCCTCCGTGTAAATACTAACAATAGTGGTGACCCGTAGGGGAATCGAACCCCTGTTACCTCCGTGAAAGGGAGGTGTCTTAACCGCTTGACCAACGGGCCTTAATGGCTCCCCGAACAGGACTCGAACCTGTGACAACTCGATTAACAGTCGAGTGCTCTACCAACTGAGCTATCAGGGAATATGGTGGAGCCTAGCGGGATCGAACCGCTGACCTCCTGCGTGCAAGGCAGGCGCTCTCCCAGCTGAGCTAAGGCCCCATATTTACTGGTGTGTTATGTTATTATGGTGGGCCCTGGTGGACTCGAACCACCGACCTCACCCTTATCAGAGGTGCGCTCTAACCAACTGAGCTAAGGGCCCTTATGTACACCTAAACAATCTAGGCAAAAAAAAACCACATGAGTTGTGGTATTCTGCTTGGCGGCGTCCTACTCTCCCAGGACCCTGCGGTCCAAGTACCATCGGCGCTGGAGGACTTAACGGTCGTGTTCGGGATGGGTACGTGTGGAACCCCTCCGCTATCGCCACCAAACAGGATTTTTGTGCTGCTTGTCTACTTTGTTCATACTTCAACAAAATATCCTACCCTATAAAAGGTATGCAACATAAAATCAGTACAAGGTTTAATCCTTGAAAACTAGATACGAATGAATTTGCAGTTCGAAACTTATAGGATAAGCCCTCGACCGATTAGTATTGGTCAGCTCCATGCATTGCTGCACTTCCACCTCCAACCTATCTACCTCGTCGTCTTCAAGGGGTCTTACTAATTGGGAAATCTCATCTTGAGGGGGG